>JBPYDY010000227.1:0-8761 GCA_051986155.1 Methylocella sp. | reverse complement strand
CCAAGGTCTTGAACAATAAGCTCGTGTGGCCGCCGCCCAGCAAATAGGCCAGAACTTCGAGGGCCTCGGCTTCGCCAGGCGCGGCAGAACGATAGGAGGGCACCAGAAACACACTTTGATGCAAGGGCTGCTCGACCTTGTCGTCCGCAAGGGTGACGAGCCGGTGAACATGCGGGACTGGCTCGCGAGGCCGAAACCGTGCCAGCCGATCGCCACGTGCCAGAAGGGGACCGTAATATTTTTCCGCAAGTCCGATCACATCGTTTGGCTTAACGTCCCCGGCGACGACGAGAATTGCATTATCTGGCGCGTAGAAACGATCATAATAGGCAAAGGCATCGGTCCGATCCAAAGTCTCGATCTCATGCGCAAAGCCGATAATGGGTCTGCCATAGGGATGCTGAACAAAGAGTGCCGCCTGTACGGCCTCACTCAGCTGCTCGGACGGATCGGACTCGGTGCGCATCCGCCGCTCCTCCAGAACCACATCGAGCTCAGGCCCGACCACATCGTCCGTCAAGACAAGGTTCTTCATCCGGTCGGACTCATAGTCCATGCAAACGGCCAAATGCTCCTTGGCAACGCGCTGGAAATAGGCGGTACAATCATTCGAGGTAAACGCGTTCTCTTGGCCGCCAAGCTCGGCAATAAGTTCGGAAAATTTACCTTGCGGATTGCTTCTGGTGCCCTTGAACATCAAATGTTCCAGGAAATGGGCTATGCCAGACTTGCCAGGCGGATCGTCCGCCGACCCATTCTTGTACCAGATCATATGCGTTACGACCGGCGCGCGGTGATCCTCAATGACGACGATCTCAAGCCCGTTTTCTAGCTTTGCCTGGGTAATGGCGGGTCCGCCCGTTTTCTCCCGCGCTGGCGCCGGCGGGTTTAGAGAAACGGTCTCCCGAGCCATGTTCGAAAAAAACATCTAGCCGCCGCCTTCCGGTTTAAAAACCATTTCGAGGAACCAAACGCTGCCTCGCGCCTTTCAACCCAACGCGCCATTATAGGGTGTAATCTAGGCAAGTGGCAGAGAATTATGCCAGGTGCTCAAGGCCAAGTACGTCAGAAGGTACACTTCTTTGAGCGCAAGGGCCAAGTTTACATCGAGGTCCCAGGGAGGTGAGGGCGATCATGCGCCGCCGGATCGGGCTTGTTTTTCGCCTCCTCGCCAGCCACTTTGCCGTCACCTGCCGGCTGCCGGTATCCTGATGGGGGTTCAGTCAGATATTTCCGTACTGGCTCTGGCCCCAGCTGCACTGTTTCATGATGAAAGACGTTTGTCACAGATTTCAGAGCTTTCAAGGATGAAGAGAGACATAACGCTGTCGTCCTCGTCCCGGAGTTCGTTTCGCATTCGTCCGCCGGCCCTTCCGCTGGCAGCGAATCTGTTTTGGACTCACCATTTGCCTTAACCTGCGCAACGGGTGTATGCGGGTCCAGCGCGGCGCGACGCTCAGCGGCGATATTGGGATCTTGCGGCCACGATGGGTCCACCGTTGCTTCCTTGGGTTTTGGCAAGTCGAGGCGGGGGGGAACGACGATGGGCGCTCTCGTGTGGTAATCGATCGATTCGCCATCCGTGTTGGATTTGGCGCCAAAAAAGCCGAGGAACGATTTGGCGGCTTCCTGAGCACAGACCCGCGGCGAGGCGGTGAGTGCTCCGGCGCCCAAGATTGCACATGTTGCCGCCACCAAGTTAAAGCTCCGCCCCCACTTCGCGTCGAAATTCATGCCGTTTTCCTCAAGTTCTCAAGCGTTGGGCAGCGTGTGCAACCCTCTTCTGTCTCCGCAGGCGTCTCCAATTCCTTTGAGGCCCCATATCCTTTGTGGCCCGCGTTCGGGGCTTTTTGGAGGCAGAGCCTTTGCCGGCTCCTTACTCCTCCGCCGCACGCCCGGCTTCGCAGGGCGCTTTTACCTGGAACAGGGAATCATAAATCAACAGCCCTACGCCGAGCACGATTGCGACATCTGCGAGGTTGAAAACATACCAGGAGAAAGTCCCTAAGTGAAAATGATAAAAATCGATTACGAACCCGTAAGCCAACCGGTCGTAGAGATTGCCCAGAGCCCCGCCGACAATCAAGCCAAGCCCAAGGCCCGCCAGTTTTGTTCCGGCCTTCCAAAGCCAAACCGCAAGCAATGCGGTGGCCGCGAAAATGAACACGAGCAAGCCGGCGCGCTGAGTTCCCGTTTGGGCCCGCATAAGCGAATAGGAAATGCCCGGATTTTTGGCGTAAACGATATCGAAGAAAGAGGTGACCCGGAGCGGCTGGCGGGCCTCGATGCCGTAGACAAAGATAAGCCACAGCTTATTCGCCTGATCGGTGATCACCGCCGCAAGCGTTGCAAGGAGGCCGAGAAGGCGCGGGTTCACGGCCATTGTCCGAGGGCCTGCAGTTCGCGGAGAGCCGCAGCGTCGCGGGGACTGACGTCGGGAAATTCGGCATCTGTTCCGACAAGCGGCGAGAATTTCCAAGATCGCGCGCATTTTCGGCCCTCGGCCCGCAACGGCAGCACCGCAACGCCGGCAACATCGATGAGCCGGAACGCGCTGGCTGGCCCTTCGCCTGCTTCGATGGCGACATCCGAAGTGATGCAAATCTCGGCAAAATCGACGGTTTCGAGAATGTTGCGCAGACTCGATTCTTCGACAAATATCTTTGGCGCGGCCTCGAGAGAGGAACCAATCCGCTTTTGCGCCCGCTCGATCTCAAGCGCTCCCGTGACAACCGAGCGGACGCGGCGGATTTTTTCCCATTTCTGGGAAAGCGCGTTGTCGCGCCATCCGGCGGGGATCTCGGGAAACGCTTCGAGATGCACCGAGACGGCCTTCGAGTAGCGCGAAAGCCATGCTTCCTCCGCCGTGAAGGCAAGAACTGGTGCAAGCCACAGGGTGACGGAACGGAAAATCTGTTCGATCGCTTCGAGCGCGGCGCGGCGTTTAACGCTCGAAAGCGGCTCGCAGTAGAGCGCGTCTTTGCGGATGTCGAAATAGAACGCCGAAAGGTCGGTGTTGAGAAAGGCGGCAAGCCGCGCGACTACGCGTTTGTAGTCGAACTGCGCATAGGCGCCGCGGATCTCCTCATCAAGCTCTGCGAGGCGATGCAGGATCAGTCTTTCGAGCTCGCCCATCGCTTCAAATCGGACGGAGTGCGCTGGGTCATAATGAGCAAGCGAGCCGAGCATCCAGCGGATCGTGTTGCGCATTTTCCGGTAGGTCTCGACAAAAGTCTTTAGGATTTCCGGCCCGATGCGCACATCGTCGGAATAGTCGGACGCCGCGACCCAGAGCCGCAAAATATCGGCGCCCACATCCTTGATGACGGTTTGGGGAGCCACGACATTGCCGAGCGATTTCGACATTTTTTGACCCTTCTCGTCGAGGACGAAGCCATGGGTCAAAACCGCGTCATAGGGCGCGCGGCCGCGCGTGCCGCACGACTCGAGAAGCGAGGACTGGAACCAGCCGCGGTGCTGGTCCGAGCCTTCGAGATACATGACTTCATCCCGGCCACCGTCGCGCAGCCGGTGAATGCCCGAAAGTTGAGGAAAGTGTTTCGGATCATCGAGGGTGAAGGCGTGGGTTGAGCCGGAATCGAACCAGACGTCAAGCACGTCGTCGATTTTTTCAAAACTTTCGGGGTTGTGCTCGGGCTTTAGGAAGCGCGCCGCTGCGCCCGCTGCAAACCAGGCGTCGGCGCCTTCCTGTTCAAAAGCCTCGGCGATGCGCCGATTGACCTTGTCATCGGCGAGGATTTCTTTGGTCTCCTTGTTGACGAAGATGCCGATTGGCACACCCCAGGCACGCTGGCGCGAGACGACCCAATCCGGGCGGTTTGCGATCATGCCCGTGATGCGGTGTTCCCCCGAGGCAGGGTACCATTTTGTCGCCGCGATCTCGCGAAGCGCGATCTCGCGCAAGGTCTTCTTGTTCTCGAGCGGCTTGTCGAGCGCAATAAACCATTGCGGCGTGTTGCGGAAAATCACCGGTTTTTTTGATCTCCAGGAATGCGGATATTGGTGCTTGAGCTTTCCGCGCGCGAGGAGATTGCCAGCATCCATCAAAGCCTTGATGACCGCCTCGTTGGCGTCGCCCTTAATGCCTTTTTCGTCGATTACGCGGCGGCCTTCGAAGCCGGGCGCTTCGCTCGTAAAGAAGCCATCGGCATTGACGGTGTAGGGAATGCGCTGATCAACGGCTTTAAATTGTGCCTGGGCCATCCAGATGTCGAAGTCATCGCGGCCGTGGCTGGGCGCCGTATGGACGAAGCCGGTGCCAGCGTCCTCAGTGACATGATCCCCATCGAACAAAGGCACTGGAAATTCATAGCCCGGTATCTTTGAATGGAAAGGATGGGCGCACGTAATCCACTGGATTTCTTGGCTGTCCACCGCACGAATTCTCTCAAATGAGTCTACCTTTACGGCTTTGAAAACAGCCTCCGCGAGTGGGTCTGCAAGCAGATATGTCGAACCCTCCTTCGCCCAATTATTTTTTGGCGCTGCCACAACGCGAAACAGCCCGTAGCGGATCTTTGAGGAAAAGCTGAGTGCCCTATTGGCAGGGATCGTCCACGGTGTGGTTGTCCAGACGACAATAGAGGTTTTCAGGAGATCAGAGGTTTTCACATCGCTAGGTGCTGCGGATTTAACGGGAAACGCTACATAGATTGCGTCGCTGACGTAGTCCTCATATTCCACCTCCGCCTCGGCGAGCGCTGTCTTTTCCACGACGCTCCACATTACCGGCTTCGAGCCGCGATACAAAAGCCCGTTGGCGGCAAACATCATGATCTCGCGCGCGATCTGGGCCTCGGCGGCAAAGCTCATTGTGAGATAAGGATGCTCCCAATCCCCGATCACCCCGAGACGCTGAAACTCCTCGCTTTGAACGCCAACCCAATGTTCGGCGAAAGCGCGGCACTCGCGCCGGAACTCGTTTATTGGCACCGCATCCTTGTTCTTTCCTTTGGCGCGATAATTCTCCTCGATCTTCCATTCGATTGGCAGGCCATGGCAGTCCCAGCCTGGCACATAATTTGAGTCTTTTCCCAGCATCCGCTGCGAGCGCGTCACAAGGTCCTTAAGAATCTTGTTCAGCGCATGGCCGGTATGGATGTTACCATTGGCGTAGGGCGGGCCGTCGTGAAGAACGAATTTGGGTTTGCCGCGTCCCGCCTCGGTAAGCAGACGGTATAGCCCGATGTCCTGCCAGCGCTTGAGGAGCTCGGGCTCATTCTCGGGCAGCGATCCACGCATGGGAAAATCGGTCCGCGGCAAAAAAAGGCTTTTCGAATAATCGGCGGCCATTTCCGTAGCTCCGTTCCCGCCTCTCTTCTGTGGCCGGGTCACTTTGTCCATGATCTTTTCCGGTGCGGTCCCATAACGATAATGCGCAAAGCAAAAATCGAGATCCGCTCCCCGGCGACAAGGCGCCTTGGCCCAGGCACATGATCCGGAGTATCAGAAAAATGCCGAACGCGGCTATCGGCGTTCTTCTAGCAACAGAGTTGTGGAGGATAAAGCCCGCTCGTCAGGCTAGAGCGCTGGCGGCCTATACCAATGCCCCAACGTGGCTTTTGCGGCTGGCATCGGGCATTTTCCGCTTCCTGCTCTGAACCCATGGAGAACTCCCGCGCGCTTCCCGCGATCTCCCGGCACTGCCCCATATCCACAGTTCGTTATTTCCTGCGGGCTTCTGCCTGTCGCAAGCAGCTTGACGTAAGCTCAGGGTAAAATCATCCTCTCCTTTGGAGCTTGATCTGCCGTGCCGATCCGCCGCCTCGACCCTATCTTAATCGACCGCATCGCCGCGGGTGAGGTCATCGAGCGGCCCGCGGCGGTGGTCAAGGAGCTCATCGAGAATGCGCTCGACGCGGCGGCGACCCGCATCGATATCGCAATCGAATCGGGCGGCAGCCGGCTGATCCGCGTCATCGACAATGGCAGCGGCATGGAGCCCGCGGATCTTGAGCTCGCGGTCGAGCGCCACGCCACATCGAAGCTGCCCTCTGGCGATCTTTCCCAAATCGCGACGCTTGGATTTCGCGGCGAAGCTTTGCCGTCTATCGGCTCCGTTGCGCTTCTCGATATTTTTTCGCGCGCAAAGGGAGCGCCGCACGGATTTTCGATCCGCGTCGATCATGGCCGCAAAGGTGCCATCGCCCCATGCGGGGAGCCGAAGGGAACGAGGGTCGAGGTTCGCGATTTGTTTGCCGCGACCCCGGCGCGGCGCAAATTTCTGAAAAGCGAGCGCGCCGAGGGGCGGGCCTGCGCGGATGCGGTGCAGCGCCTCGCCATGGTGCATGCCAAAGTGCGCTTCAGTTTTGTCAGCAACGACACCGCGGGCTTCGACTATTTGGCGAGCAGCGGCGAGTGCGAAGCTTTACTTTCGAGAATCGCGGATATCTTGGGCCAAGACTTTCGCCCCAATGCGCTTTGCGTCGAGGCCGAGCGCGAAGGTTATCGACTCAAAGGTTACGCCGGGCTGCCGACCTGGCACAAAGCCAATGCGGCTCAACAATATCTTTTTGTGAATGGACGCCCATTCCGCGACAAGCTTTTGGCGGGCGCGGTGCGCGCGGCCTATATGGACTACGTGCCGCAAACCCGCCATCCCGCTCTTGCCCTCTTTCTAGAATGCGACACGCACGAGGTCGATGTCAATGTGCACCCGGCAAAAGCCGAAGTCCGGTTTCGTGATGCGGGCCTCGTGCGCGGGCTTTTGATCAGCGCGCTCAAACAAACCCTACAAAACGCGCTTCATCGCGCAACTCCCGCGCATGGCCAGCGCGCGCTTGATCGCCTGGCGCAGCGCGCCGGCCAAGGGATGACGCCAAAACACTATGCCGCGTCTACCAGGGATTGGGATTGGCATAAATTCCCAGCCTACCCCGGTTTTGCGGAGGGGGTGGCGCCAGTGCTTAACGAGCTCGTCCCCGGCGCGGTCTCCGTCTCCGCCGATACGCGGGCGCAGGCGCAGGAGCCTTCTCCCGCCGATCTCGAGGCGCCACTTGGCGCCGCGCGCGCACAAATCCATGACTGCTATATACTTGCGCAAACCCGCGACGGCATTGTGATTGTCGATCAGCACGCCGCGCATGAGCGGCTTGTGTATGAAGGCTTGAAGGCGGCGCGCGCGAACAAAAATGTGCCGCGCCAGGCGCTGCTGATCCCGGTGATTGTCGAGATGGAGCAAAGCGACGTCGAGCGGATTGAGGACGCAGCGCCCCTCCTTGCCGAATTGGGTCTCGTCGTCGAGCGTTTTGGGCCGGGCGCGGTCGCGGTCTACGAAATGCCCGCGGTTTTGAAAGGCACCGACGCGGGAGGCCTCGTCCGCGATCTTGCCTTAGCACTTCGCGAAGACGAGCGCTCGCTATCGCCGCTCGAAAAGCGTCTCGAACATGTGCTCGCGACCTTTGCCTGCCACCATTCTGTCCGCTCCGGCCGCAGGCTCGGGGCCGACGAAATGAACGCGCTTTTGCGCGAAATGGAGCGCACGCCGGGCTCCGGCCAATGCAACCACGGCCGGCCGGTCTACGTCGAACTCAAGCTCGCCGACATCGAAAAACTGTTTGGGCGGAGGTAGTTGAGGGGATCGAGCCTCCCCCGCGCCAAGATTGCGTGCCGCCAAATTACGGGATTTGCGTAGCCCGCCAGTAGAAATGATTGACGATCGCATCCCAGAGGTTATCCGGCGGATTCTTCCGGCAATGTTGAACGACCTTTGAAACCGGAACATTAAAATCCTGCGCAGCGAGATCAAGTGCCTCTTTTTTGTCGGCTAGTTTGATGCCTTGGAAAAAATAGACCATCATCTCTTTTTGGGAAGATGAGGCCTTGAGGAAATCAGAGCACGTCCAATCGCCCAATTTTTTGGCATCCGCAGATGCCGTCAGGCAAAGGACGGCGAAAGTTGCCCCCATGATGGACAGAAGCGTCGACGAATTTTTCATTGTCAGGCCCTCCCAAGAGTTTTCGTTGGCGGCACGCGCTCGAACCGAGAACGCGTGACCCGCGGCTGCTGATGCACCGGCAAAACGGCTTACTCGCAACAAAGTGCATTGACGTCAAGTCTAAGCCAGTACGGTGACGAAATCAATACGCCACATTACTTTGTCCCGAGTTCAAAGCGGCGTTTGTTGCGAAGCTCCGTCGAGGACATCGGCGAGCGCGGCCCGTGCAGAAACAGGAACGCTGGCGGCGCAGAAGTTGCGAGAAGGCTGGCGCTTGTTTCGTCGCGGCGGAAAGGCGCCAATGTTTGGCCCGCGCGCCCGTGGACAGCCGTCAAGGTAAACCCGGGGCGGTCGATGATTGCGATAGGAACAAGCTTTGCGATCTCGCGCCATCGCTGCCAGCGATCGAAATAGCGGAAATTGTCTGCGCCCATCACCCAGACAAAATGGACTCCTGGGCAGCGTCGTTTCAAATAGGAAATCGTCTCGAAACTGAATGTCGCGCCGATCGAAGCTTCGATGGCGGTGACCTCGATTCGCGGATGGCGGCTTATGTTTCGTGCCGCCTCGAGACGCAGCGCGAGTGGCGCCAACTCTCTTGCGTCTTTGAGTGGGTTGTTGGGTGTCACGAGCCACCAGACGCGATGGAGACGCAACCGGTTGAGCGCAAGAAGGCTCGCGGCTTTGTGCCCGCCATGCGGCGGATTAAAGCTGCCTCCAAATAAGCCAACCCTGAGGCCCGGCACAAAGGGCGGGAGTTTATAAAGATTATCGGGGCAACTGATGCCTTTGCCATGCCCGGC
>JBPYDY010000226.1:0-25271 GCA_051986155.1 Methylocella sp. | reverse complement strand
GTCCAGCGAAGGTTTGATGGAACGGTAGATCGCCTCCAGCGTGCGCCTGTGCTTCGCGTTCGTTTCACCAAATATAGCAGAAAAAAGGGACGATGGCGGTCACGAGAAGGGCAAATTTGGCGGGAAGCAGCCTGAAACATGGCCTTTGTTGCGCCTCCCTTGGTTGCAGTTCCTGGGTGGGCACTCGCTGGGCAGTTTGACGCGTACCGGTATTCGGTATAACCGGTGATCAGGGCGGATCTGCCAGGTTTGGATTGATCGGCCGAGGAAACGTTCGCGGATAGGGGAACATGGCCGATATTGTGCTGATCAATCCGCGTTTCGAAATGAGCTATTGGGGCATGGAGCATGCCCTCCAGCTATGTGCCAAGCTTGGCAAGCGCGCCAATATGCCGGTTTCAGCCCTGCCCTTGCTTGCGGCTCTGACGCCCGCGGAGCACAAGCTCACTTTAATCGATGAGAATGTCGAAGATATCGATTTTGCTCTTTGCGCCAAGGCCGACATCGTCGGCTTGACCGGAATGACGGTGCAACGATTCCGTATGACCGAAATTCTCAAGGAATTGAAAGAGCAGGGCTGCTTCACGGCCGTCGGCGGTCCGTGGGTCAGCGTTAAGGAGGATTATTTCGGCGCCTTGGCCGATGTCATTTTCGTGGGCGAAGCCGAAGAGACCTGGCCGCAATTTCTTGCCGATTGGGCCCAAAGCAAACATGCGAGCCGCTATGAGCAGGCGGAGCGCACCGACATGAGCAAAGTGCCGCCGCCTCGCTACGACCTTTTGAAAATGGACCGCTATCTCATCGCTCCGGTGCAGTTCTCGCGCGGCTGTCCATTCACCTGCGAGTTTTGCGACATCATCGTAACTTTCGGCCGCCGTCCGCGCCTCAAGACGACACCCCAGATTATTGCCGAACTGGAGACGATTAACCGTATAGGCGGGGTCGGCGGCGTCTTCATCGTCGACGACAATCTGATCGGCAACAAGAAGGCGATCAAACTCATTCTCCGCGAAGTCATCGTCTGGCAGAAGGCGCATAATTATCCGGTGACTTTCTTTGCGGAGGCTACGCTTGATCTGGCGGACGACGAAGAACTTATGCGCCTGATGGACGACGCAAATATCCGTTACGTCTTCGTCGGCATTGAAACCCCCAACGAGGAATCGTTGCGTGAAACGCGTAAGGTGCAGAACCTGCGGGGCAAGGAGCGCAGCATCGTCGAAAAGGTGCACGCCATACAGGCCCAAGGGCTCGAGGTCTGGAGCGGGATGATCGTCGGTTTCGACAATGACGGCCCTGACATTTTCGAGCGGCAGATCCGTTTCGTCGAGCAGGCCCGTGTGGTCCATACCTCGGTCGGCATGCTGACCGCGATCCCCAAGACGCCGCTCTATGCAAGGCTTGCCGGCGAGAATCGGCTCGATCCAGCCGACCGGACGCCGTATGGAACGAATGTCATTCCCCTCGGCATGGGCCGCGACGCCTTGCGGGAAGGATATTTGCGAGTGCTGCGTGCGCTTTATGATCCGCAAGCCTATTTCGCCCGCGTCGATGCCCTCTTTCTCGAAGGCGGGCTGAAAACCGGGGCCGCCCGCCACGCTCATTTGCGTAGCCGGCCCTTCCGCCAGTTCATTCAATATGCCGAAGCGATGCTTAATGTGGGTTTCATCTTCTTCAAGCTGCTGACCGCCGTGGAGGCAGCCGATCTTCGCCCCCACTATCGGCGTGCCTTATTCAATGTGCTGCGGCGGCGCCGCGAGCCGTTTGTGCTGCAAGCCTATGCGTTGAAGGCCATCTTGCATTATCATTATCACAAGCTCATCACTGCCATCGATGCCGATGGACATTTGCTGAACATCTTCTGAAGACTCGGGTCGCGCGCGGACATCCGGAATAAGATAGGGAGCCGGTACGCTCTTTGCATTAATTTTGCCAGAGGCCATAGCCGGGATATCCGGCATTAACTCTATCTGAGATTTATTGATCTCGATCGTTGCTGAAAAGCCGCAAAATACACGCCAATATGTGCGGCACGGGCGCCAGCATAAACGGAGACCAATTACCCTCGCCGTATAGGTCTGGCGCGGCGCAATTCGGGAGGAGAATGCAACAGGCACTGCCGTACCGCGGGTTCACGGCAGATCCACAAAGGGAGGCCACGGCATGGTCGAAAATGCCAGTTCGAACGGATTAGCAGAGGGCCCGCGAGGTCCGGATCATTGATCACAGTTGAAGAGAGGCGGCATGGAGAAGAATGAATTTGTACCAGTTACTCCTGGTGAAATGCTGAAAGACGAATTTTTAGCCGAGTATGGTCTATCGCAGAATCAGCTCGCGAGGGCCGTCGGAATTTCACCGAATCGAATAGCCGAGATCGTCAACAACCGCCGGCGCATCACGGCTGATACCGCCCTTCGCCTGGGTTTGTACTTCGGCAACAGTCCCGAGTTTTGGATGAATTTGCAGAGCCTTTACGACTTGAAAATGGCGCGGCGGAATCTAACTCCCGAGGAAGAGAAACGGATCAAGGCACTTCGAGTTGCATAGGTCCGGGCAGGGGTAAAATTTACGAAAGCTCTACCGCTGATGTGGCGCGCCATTCTCGAACCCGCTTTGTTCTTTGCCGCGCCATTTCTCGCCTACGCGGTCTATCTCACGGCGCAGCGCAACTATCCCTTAGCGCTCGAGCATTGGTCGAAATCGGCGGTTTCGACGCTGATTTTGGCGGGGCTTGCGCTGGCCGTTGGCGGGATGCTTGCCTTGGGTCTACTCGCGCCACGCCACGAGGGCGCCTATGTCCCGGCTCATATCGAAGGCGGGAAGGTCGTTCCGGGACGCATTCAATGAGCCAGCCGCCGCAGGGCTTTCGTATCCAGGCGCCGGACGCCGCTGCGGCCCTGCTCGATGATGCGGATTTGCGGAGCATTTTTGCCGCGCTCGAGAAGGATGGCGAAGAGACGAGGGTCGTCGGCGGCGCGTTGCGCAATGCCCTCATTGCGTGGCCGGTGCAGGAGATCGATCTCGCGACCACCCTGCTGCCTAAAGCGATTGCCGCGCGCGCGACGGCAGCGGGCATGCGCGCCATTCCGACCGGCATCGAACATGGGACCTTAACCGTGCTTGCCGGGAAAAGAACTTTTGAGATCACGACACTGCGCGAGGATATTCTAACCGACGGCCGGCGCGCCAAAGTCAGCTTTGGCCGCGATTTCCGTGCCGATGCCTTGCGCCGCGATTTCACCATCAACGCGCTTTCCATGACGCGCGGCGGCTTTATTTTCGATTATACCGGCGGCCTTGATGACATAGAAAACCGCAAAGTGCGCTTTATCGGCGAGCCGGAGCGCCGCATCGCCGAGGACTATTTGCGGATCCTGCGCTTCTTCCGCTTTTCCGCCGATTTCGCGGACGGGCCGCTCGACCCTGCGGGGCGCTCTGCTGCCATTCGGCTAAGGGCGGGTCTCGCCCGGCTTTCGCGCGAACGCGTGCGCGCAGAGCTCCTAAAACTGCTTTGTGCGCGGCGGGCGGCCGATATCTGCGCGGAAATGAGCGGCGATGGGCTTTTGCATATGCTCGTCGCATCCGTTCCAAATCCGGCGCGGCTCAAGCGGGTCATTGCGATCACGAGCGGTTTTCCGCCCGACCCGCTCTTGCGCCTTGCCGCTCTTTGCCTTCAGCTCGCCGAGGATGCGCTGCGATTGCGCGATGCGCTGCGCCTTTCCAACGCCGAAGCCGGGCGGCTCGAAGACGCCGCGCGGGCGCTTTTGGCCTTGCGAGGCCGGAATGAGCCGCCAACGCGCGAAGGCTTGCAACGCTTGCTTTTTCTTCATGGCCGCCAGGCAGCCGCCGACGCGATCATTTTGGCGCAAGCCGATGCCCGCCTTGAAACCGGAGCCGAATGGGAGGAGGCCCGAAATTGCCTCGCCGGAACCGAGGAGCCGCAAATGCCATTTTCGGGCGCGGACTTGCTCGCGCGCGGGATGCCGGATGGCAGGGCGATTGGCGAGGCGCTAAAGGAGCTGCAGGCGCGGTGGATATTGGCTGGGTTCCCGAAAGATCCGTCAAGTCTCACGCGCTTGCTCGACGAGAAGTTGCAAAAGCGGAAAACGCATAACGACGGTGGCGCGCCGTGAATCAACTCGCTTGCAGGGAGACAGGTGCCTTCGCTCCATGCACGGCTGCGAGGACCTTGCGCATGACGCTCGGAAAGGCCTCCTTGGCGAGGCCGTGGCGCGGCACAAAGCGGCAGTTTTCTGGCGCGCATTGCCTGGCGGGAACCTCGGCCATGAAAATTTCGAGCCGCAAGGCGAAATGGGTGAAGCTGTGGGAAACGGCCTGATCGAGCTTGCGGTAAGTTGCTTCAACCGGGGCGTACTTCGCTGCTTTGCTCGCATCAAATTGAAGGTCCCAGCGGGTTCCGGGAAGTTCGGTCATGCCTCCCAGAAGGCCGTTGGCGGGCCTCGTGCGGACCAGGACCGCGCCATCCTCGCGCTGGATGAAGAAAACCGCGCCATGGCGAACCGGCTTCTTTCGTTGAGGCGCCTTGCGCGGCAGTGCTGCGGGATCACCGGAGGCATGGCCAAGGCAAAAGCTTTGCAGGGGACAGCTGTCGCAGGACGGATTTTTGGGAGAACATAGGGTTGCCCCAAGATCCATCAGCGCTTGGGTGAAATCTCCGGGCCGCTCGCGCGGCACGAGCTGGCTTGCCCTTGCCTTGGTGCGGGCCTTTGCCGCCGGCGGCGGTGTCCCTATTGCGAAAAGCCTTGCAATGACCCGCGCGATGTTGCCATCGACCGCGGCTGCGGGTTCCCCAAAGGCGATCGCGGCGATCGCCGCCGCGGTGTACGGACCGATACCCGGCAACTGCAGTAACGCGGCTTCCGTTCGCGGAAACTCTCCGCCAAATTCTTCCGCGACAATATTTGCGCAGCCGTGGAGGTGGCGCGCCCGAGAATAATAGCCGAGCCCCGCCCATTCCCGCATGACCTCGCCGATATCTGCTCGAGCCAAATGCTGGACGCTTGGCCAGCGCGCCAAAAACGCCGCAAAATAAGGTTTGACCGCCGCAACCGTTGTCTGCTGCAACATGATCTCCGAAAGCCAGACAACGTAAGGGTCGGGGCGCGCGCCGGGCGGCGCTCGCCATGGCAACTCCCGCCGGTGGCCATCGTACCAGGCAAGCGCCGCGGCGGCGATGCCGGAGCATGCAGCGCAGCGCAATTTCAAGGCCATCGGCGCGCGTCTATTTGCGGTTAGCTAAGTAAAGTCAGCGAACGCAGAAAATGACCGCAAAAGCAATACCCCTCCTGCGCAAAGGGCCTACCGCCGCAAGCAAAGTAGACGCCCCGGATCGCCAGCGCTATTTTCCGTGAAGAACCGGCTGAAATCGGATAAAAGGCTGCATGCGGAATTGGAGCGTTGGAAAAGCCCCCTGGTCAAAGCCGCTTGGCGAGCTCGTTCGATCGGCCATCGATCCCGTGCTGGCAAGGCGCGGATTTGGCCTCACGGGGATCGTATTCTACTGGCACGAGATTGTCGGCGAAAAGCTCGCCCCAATGTCCCGGCCGGTTAAGGTGCAATGGCCGGCGCGGCGCGGCAGCCCGGGGACGGAAAATGGCCTCGCCCGGGCCGCGCTCGTCGTCCGCGTCGAGGCGGCCGGCGCGCTCGAATTGCAGCATCTCGCCCCCGTCGTTATCGAGCGTGTCAACGCCTATTTCGGCTGGCATTGCATCGCGCGTCTGGTCCTGATGCAGGGCCCGGTTGCGGCGCTCCCTGCCGCGCGCCATGCAGAGGTGCGGGTTGTCGATAAAGCCGCCAAGGCTGCGGCGGCGGAGATTGCCGGTGAAATCCGCGATGAAGCCTTGAGGCAGGCTCTGGTCCGGCTTGGCGCGCGCGTTCTCGCCGGGCCATAGTTTTGAGCTTACTTGGTGTAACGTTTTCGTCTGCCGCGCTAAAGCGCCGCCTTTGGAATTGAGAATCTGCCATCCCCTTTTCAAAGCCGTGCTAGGTGTTGGAGATTGAGATGAGCCAGCTGCCCCGAACTGACCCAGAGTCGGCGATTGAAACCGATTTAAATGGCATCGCGCTCATCAACAATCCCGTACTCAATAAAGGCACTGCCTTCACCGAGGAGGAGCGTGATCTCTTCCATTTACACGGGCTTTTGCCGCCGCATTTCGGCATGCTCAGCGATCAGCTCATGCGCCGGCTGAAGGTTTTGCGTGCCTTCGAGACGGATTTTGAGCGCTACGCCCTCCTGCGCGAGTTGCAAGACAGCAATGAGACATTGTTTTACGCGCTTCTTGAGCACAATCTGGGGGAGATGCTGCCGCTGGTTTACACGCCGACCGTTGGTGAGGGCTGTCAGCGTTTTAGCGAGATTTGGCACAAGCCCCGCGGTTTGTTCCTGAGTTATCCAAATCGGCATCGCATCCGTGAGATATTGTCTTATCCGCGCTTTGACGGCGTTCGCGTGATCGTCGTCAGTGATGGCGAGCGCATTTTGGGCCTTGGCGATCAGGGCGCGGGCGGTATGGGAATTCCGATTGGCAAATTGTCACTTTATACAGCCTGCGCCGGTATTCATCCGGACATGACATTGCCAATTTTGCTCGACGTCGGGACAAACAACAAGGAGCGTCTCGAGGATCCTCTTTATATAGGCTGGCGGCAGGAGCGCGTCCCAGGTACGGAGTACGACGCCTTCATCGAGGCATTTGTATCCGCGGTGATCGATCGCTGGCCGCATGTCCTTCTGCAATGGGAGGATTTCGCGGGCACCAACGCCAGCCGTCTGCTTGCGCGCTACCGCGACCAGCTGTGCACCTTTAATGATGATATCCAAGGTACGGCCGCCGTTGCCACTGGCACGCTTCTCGCCGCGATAAACATTACTGGGATACCACTGACCAGCCAGCGCGTGGCACTTCTCGGGGCGGGCTCCGCAGGCTGTGGGATCGCGTCGCTCCTGATGCACGCGATGATCAGCGAAGGTGCAAAGGAGCAGGAAGCGTGCCGCAACTTTTTTGCGGTGGACCGCTATGGTTTGATCGTCGATGGCATGGCTGAGATCACTCCGGCGCAAACACCTTTCGTTCAGCCGCGAGAGGCCGTGGCCGGCTGGACGCTGCAAAACACAAATGAAATTGGCCTCTTTGATGTCGTGTCAAATGCCAAGCCCACCGTGCTCATCGGCGTCTCTGGTCAAACTGGTGCCTTCACCGCGCAAGTGATCCGCACGATGGCGAGACATGTGGACCGTCCTGTCATATTTCCACTTTCCAATCCGACTTCTCGGAGCGAAGCAACGCCTGAACAGCTTATCAGCTGGACAGAAGGCCGCGCGCTGATCGGCACCGGTAGCCCGTTTCCGCCAGTCCAATGGAACGGCAGGACGGTGATGACAGACCAGACCAATAACTCCTATATTTTTCCTGGAGTTGGCCTCGGCGTGATTGCTGTTAACGCGCGGCGCGTAACCGATGCGATGTTTATGGCTGCCGGCCGCGCTTTGGCCGAAATCTCGCCTACAGCCACCAACAAGAGTGGACGTCTGCTGCCGCCTGTTGATCAGCTTCGCTCGGTGGCGATTACGGTCGCAAAAGCGGTCGCACGGAGAGCGCAGGCCGATGGCTTGGCCGACCCCTGCGATGAGAAAGAATTGGCCGAGCGTATTCGCGCGCATGTTTGGGAGCCTGTCTACCGGCCTTATAAGAAGCGCGCTTGAGCCAGCCCAATTGGCTGTCGGCTTTCAGGGGCCGTAGCACTGCCCCCTGTTGCAGAATTTTCCGGCATGTCAGGAGATTGAAATGGACGAGTTTCGAACGGAAACTGATAGCCTCGGCAAAGTTAAGGTTCCGGCGGATAAACTTTGGGGCGCCCAGACGCAGCGCTCGCTCGAACATTTTAGCATCGGCAAGGACGTGATGCCGCGCGAAATGATCACCGCCTTCGCCGTTTTGAAGAAGGCATCGGCCAGGGCAAATCATGAAGGCGGCCGCCTCGATGACAAAATGCATGCGTTGATCGTCCAGGCCTGCGACGAGATTCTTCAAGGCCAGCATCACGGCATGTTTCCGCTGCACGTGTGGATGACCGGCAGCGGCACGCAATTCAACATGAATGTCAACGAGGTTGTCTCCAATCGCTGCTGCCAGCTTGCGGGCACGCCGCTCGGCAGCAAAAAACCGATTCATCCCAATGATCACGTCAATATGTCGCAATCGTCGAACGACGCCTTCCTTTCGGCGATGTATGTCGCTGCAGCTATTGGGGTGACGCAGGAGCTTATTCCCGCGGTGACGATGCTTCATGGCGCGATTGCGGCCAAGGCAGCCGAATGGGATCATATTATCAAGATCGGCCGCACGCATATGCAGGATGCCACACCCTTGACCCTCGGTCAGGAATGGTCGGGTTATGCCGGCATGCTCGCGGATAATCTTGAGCGAATGGAGGACGCGCTCAAAGGCGTCTATCGTCTGTCTTTGGGCGGCACGGCGGTTGGCACCGGCATCAATGCGGCGCCAGGTTTTGCCGAGGCCGTTGCGGCCGAGATCGCCAGGCTCACGGGCTTGCCCTTTATCACCGCGCCGAACAAATTTGCGGTACAAGGCGCGCATGATGCCTTGGTGCAGCTCTCCGGCACTTTCCGGACTGTGGCTGTCTCGCTCTATAAGATCGCCAACGACATCCGCCTCATGGGCTGCGGCCCGCGCGCCGGCTTTGCCGAGCTGATCCTCCCGGAAAATGAGCCGGGCTCATCGATCATGCCCGGAAAGGTCAACCCGACGCAGGCCGAGGCGCTGACGATGATCGCGGTGCAGGTCATGGCGAATGATGTCGCCGTCGGTTTTGGCGGCGCGGGCGGCTATCTGGAAATGAATGTCTATAAGCCGCTGATGATCGCAAATCTTTTGCAGTCCATCGCATTGCTGAGCGGTGGGTGCACCAATTTCCGCAAATATCTCGTTGAGGGGACGAAGCCCAATCTCAAAAAGATCAGGGGGGATGTCGAACGCTCCCTGATGCTTGTCACGGCGCTTGTGCCGCTGATTGGCTATGACAAGGCCGCCAGCATCGCCCACCTCGCGATGGAGCATGATCTCACGCTCAAAGAGGCGGCACTGCGGCTTGGGTTTGTTAGCGCAGAAGAGTTTGACCGCGTCGTCGATCCTTCGAAGATGGTCAAGCCCTACGTCGCCGGGGCGTAAGGGAGCGGAAGATTTGTCCGGTTGCCACTCATCGCTTCCGCCGCCAATAGTCGCGGTACCAACGGCGAAGCAGATCGATCTTGTCCAAAACCGATTCTTCCTCGCTGCCCCGCATGGCCTCCCGAAGACTGGTCCAGCGGCGAAACCCTTCATGGGCGCCAAGAAACGCGAGGCCAAAAATGAACGGCACCAAGTAATAGATGACCCGGAAGAGCACGAGCGAGGCGAACAGCGCATCCCCCGAGGCTATCGGAAGCGATTTCAACATGGTGGCCTCGAACACGCCGATCCCGCCCGGCGAATTGCTTGCGACGCCGAGAACGCAGCCAAAAACATAGACCGTGGCAAAAGTGAAATAATCGAGCTGCTCGTGGCTCGGGAGCAAAAAATAGAGCGCGGCGGCAGCCATGCATTGATCGATGACGCCAAGGGTAATTTGGCCGAGCCAGAGCCCCGGCCCCGGCAATTCCAAGCGGAAGCCTTTGAAGGTCACGTTCCTGCGCTTGATCGTCGCCCAAACCAAATAAGCGCATGCCGTGCCGATAATCGCAAGGCCCATCAGCACGTTGAGAATCGGCCAAAGGCGATTGATCGCACTGATCGCGCCGGCGTGGAATGCAAGTCCCGCGCCGAGCAATATTCCGCTGCCGGACCAATAGGTCACCCCGGCAATGACGGTGAGGCTTGCGACCTTGCTCGCCGTCAAGCCCGCTTGCGAATAAATCCAATAGCGAACCGTGCCTGCAATTATGAGCGGGAAGCCAAGAGTGAAGGAAATCGCAAAGCTCGTAAATGAGGCAAGCGCTGTGGTCTTGTAGGGTACGCGGAGTTTGAGCTGATGCAAGCCGAGCCCGTCATAGCCCGTTAATGCCAGATAGGAGAGCGTGGTAAAAAAGGCGGAGGCCACAATCTGTTCGGCACTGGTCGCAGCGATCGCCTGGCGCACCGCGCTCCAGCTGATCCCGGAAAGCACGTGCCCCAGGATGTAGATAGAAAACCCGGCGATCCCAAGGCTGAATGCGATGGCGAGCAGCTGGCCAATCGAGCCATAACGCGGGCGCGCCGGGTGATCCTTGCCCTGCGGCGATTGTTCCCGTGAATTGGGCGATGCGACCGGCTTTGCCTTGCGCGCAAATTTGCTCAACCCGCGAGCGGAGTCTTGTCCTGTATCATGACCGGCGTATTCTTGATCCAAAGCCCATGTCCTGTGCTGGTTTGCGTAACCTGAGGCGCATTTGTTCGCCTAGGACGCATGAGATGTGCAGGACTGGTTATGGGGTGTGATCGCAAAGAGAGCAAGAGCTGGCCGCGCGGCGAATTGCTCAGGGGGCGGGCAGAAGAAGCGCAAATCTATGTCATCTATAAGGATTTTTCGTGACTGCGCGACCTCACACGCCTGCTCGCGATGGCCTAATTCCTGACTGGGACCGGGTCGGATCACTGGCAAAAGTTGGACCTGCTCGGCGGCAAGGAGCAACGGCGGATCCGGTCTCGCCGAGGGTTTTGAGATGCCTTGCTTTGGCCGCTTCTGCCCATTACAGGATGCTTATGCATCGTTGTGGTCATACGTAAGATGCCGGCTCGAATTTGCCATGAAGATTAAGGACATGGTCTCTTCCAAGTCCGGCGATGGACCCGCTCCAGGCGGAGGCAAGATGGTTTTCTCCGGCCGCCGCAATGAACGGACCCGGCAGCGCCTTGCGGAAGCGCTTCGGGAAAACCTCCGCCGGCGCAAGACCCAACAGCGGGAACAGAAGCGGCAGCAGGATTTGCAGCAGGCCGAAACAACAACGGCGAAATCCGGTCCCTCCGGGTCGATGTCTTCGCGACCGCTTCTGCCCAGCGAATAGAGCAGCCGCGGCACCTTTTGAGCGAGGTATTTAGTGGATCGGCTTCGTGTTGTTGGCGGCCAGAGGCTGAATGGCGTCATCAGGATTTCCGGAGCCAAGAACGCGGCGCTGCCGTTGATGATCGCATCGCTGCTGACGCCTTCGACGCTCACTCTCGAAAATGTTCCGGATCTCGCCGACGTCAGCATGCTGCTGCGCATCCTTGGCCATCATGGCGTCGATTATTCGGTCGATGGCAGGCGGCCGGGCGCACCGCCAAATGCGAGCCGGGCGATCCATCTCAGCGCACGCCAGATCGTCGATATCATGGCGCCCTATGACCTCGTCTCAAGAATGCGGGCGAGCTTCTGGGTGATTGCGCCGCTGCTGGCACGGACGGGGGAGGCGAAGGTTTCCTTGCCTGGCGGCTGCGCCATCGGAACGAGGCCGGTCGATCTCTTAATCATGGTTCTCGAGAGTCTCGGGGCGCGGGTCGAGATCGAGGCTGGCTATGTTCTCGCCACTGCGGGCAAGGGGCTGCGCGGCGCCGAGATCCGTTTTCCGAAGGTTACGGTCGGGGGAACCCATACCGCGTTGATGGCGGCCTCGCTCGCCAATGGCCACACGATCCTTGTCAATGCGGCATGCGAGCCGGAGGTCGCCGATCTCGCCGCTTGTCTCAATAAAATGGGCGCTAGGATCAATGGCGCCGGGCGGCCGGTGATCGAGATTGAAGGGGTAACCAGCCTGGCCAGTGCGCGCCACGCCGTCATGCCGGACCGCATCGAGGCTGGCACCTATGCAATGGCGACCGTTATGGCGGGCGGCGAGGTGATGCTGGAGGGTGCCAAGTCGAGTTCGCTCGAAAGCGCAATTGAAGCCATCGCACGCTGCGGGGGGGAGTTTTCGGAGACGAACAAGGGGCTGTGCGTAAGGTGCAATGGCGCGGATCTCTCGGCGGTTGACGTCGCCACCGCGCCATTCCCAGGATTCCCCACCGATCTGCAGGCCCAGTTCATGGCCCTGATGACGCGGGCGAAAGGCACCTCGCGGATCACCGAAACGATTTTCGAGAACCGCTTTATTCACGTTCAGGAACTGGTCCGGCTCGGTGCCCATATCAAGCTCGATGGCGATTCCGCAGTTGTCGAGGGGGTTGAGGAACTCCAAGGGGCGCCGGTCATGGCGACGGATTTGCGCGCCTCGATGTCTCTTGTGATCGCCGCGCTCGCGGCCAAGGGCGAAACGATCGTCAACCGGGTCTATCACCTCGATCGCGGTTTTGAGCACATCGAGGAGAAGCTTGGCGCGTGCGGGGCCGTCATCGAGCGGCTCCGGAGTTAATTTGGCGGGGGCACGATTGCACCGAGCCGGCGGCTCATGCCAGCCGCCGTGAATCATGAGCGGTGAGTGATCCGTCGTGTATGGACGCGGAGTGTCCCCAAGTCCTGACCTTTTGCCGTCGCTGCGCTTTGCTCCTTGCAAGGGCAAGTAGCGCACGAATGCTAAATCGGCAAATGAGGATGCACGGGACTCGACCGGCGCATGCTCAGACGGCACCGGCAATGCCCACGTTACCACTGATAGCGGATTCCTGCCTTGCCGCCGGCGCCTCAAATGGTCTCCGCCATGAACGAGCTGACCCCGTTTCCATAATTGAGGTTCAGCGCGACGATGCCCATCCCGCGCACAAATCCGCGATCAGATTGCACCAATAGATTGTTTGCGGCAAAGGCCTCTATAAATCCGCCGGAGACAACGACGTCGTCATGGGCCAAGCCGGTCAGCGTCGTCGGATGTCGATTCCTGGAGCAGGCAAACGAGCGCCCACCATGTGCTCATGGTCTTCGACTCTTGCTTCTCCGGATCCCTGTTTGAAACCATGGGACCGGAGCAAGAGCCGGTCCACAATGACTTCGACGGTGTCCGCTCGCTCCTGCGCAAGCCGATGCGGTATTACATCACCGCCGGCCGCCGGAACGAAGAAGTGGCCGCTGATAGAACTTTCTCGACCCTGCTCCTGCGCGGCCTCCATGGCGGCGCCGATAAGTTCAAAGAAGGGATCGTCTCGGCCGAGGAACTCGGAAATTATCTCTTCCACGAAGTTCCCAAATACAGTCCGCGGCCGCAAACGCCCCAATACAAAAGCATCGGCAATGCCACATTGAGCGAGGGGCAATTTTTCTTCCTTACCAATCCGGTGGCGGCGGACATGACCGGGACGATCCCCAAGAGACCGAACAAAAGCGGCGAGTAATACTCAAGCCGTCCGCCAATTCCCGTTGCACCAATCCTAAGGCATGCCTGCTGCGCAACGTCACGGATTTCGTGACCTATCCACGTCGAAAGGCCCGGCCGCACGCTTCGACAACGCCCCCGGCTATCGCGGTGCGAAAACTATAATTGATTGGCAGAAGAGCAGAAGAATGGAATATCCCCTGAAGCTTATCTTGATTGGTGCGCTCAATCGTGGCTAGGGCAACGGATAATCTTGGCCGGCCGCGCGTCCTTATGATCGAACCAGGTCTGGGAGGGGGCGTCGGCAGACACGTAAGAGATCTGACGACGCTGATGCAGATTTTTTTCTGCTTGCGCCGAACCGCGGCGGCCTGCTCCGGTTGTCCGAACCTCGGCCGGAGTCCGGGCAGGTCTTATATTTCAGATTGCCGCACGAGATCGATGGGTTAGTCAAATTTTTGCGGGCTGCCGCAATTCGACGCGTTCATTTTCACCAAACCGTGCGGCTGCATGACGCGATTCTAAGGCTTCCCGAGATATTGGGCCTACCGTATGACTATACCGTTCACGAGTTTCCTTCTGTCCACAAATAACGCTGACAACGGAATCCTTCGTCTATTGCGGTGAGTCAAACGAGGCGGGGTGCAATAAATGCTTGCAGACACGGCCTACCCCGGCGCACGAATCGATTGAACATTGGAGGACGAGACATCAGGCTTTCGTGGAGGCCGCGGATAGGGTTTTCGCTCCTTCGCCGAATGTCGAACGCAGAGTTCGCCGCCATTTTCCGAAGGCACGGATAATTTGCGCGCCTCATTTGGAGCCGCCCGGCGCTAAGGTTCCTTGCGATCCGCTGTGGCGGCATCAGGCGGGACCCCTAAGGATCGCGGTTGTTGGCGCTCTGAGCGCAATAAAGGGTGCGGATTTGCTTGAAGCATGCTCAATCGATGCTGCCCGAAGAGACCTGGCGCTGGAATTTCACCTCGTTGGCTACCCTTTTCGCAATCTCTCTCGCGCGCGGAACCGGTTGGTCGTGCACGGTAAATACCGCGACGACAGCCTGCACCGGCTGCTGGAGAATCTCGCCCCGCATATCGCCTGGTTTCCGGCCCGATGGCCAGAGACTTATAGCTACACTCTGAGCGCCGTTCTTGACGAGGAATTGCCGGCGGCGGTCACGAATCTCGGAGCGATTTATGACCGTTTGGCCGGCCGCGCTTTGAGCTGGGCGCTCCCTTGGCAAACGGGCGCGCAGGAATGGAACGATTTTTTTATGAAGCTGAGATCTGATCCCTTGTCGTGCGAAGGTCAACTCATTCCCGCTGCAATCGTCCCAACGAAACAATTTTCGTACGAGAAGGATTACTTGCTGCAACCGTCAAGCCGTATCGATGACATCGATGTCAAATCCGGCTTTGATGCATACCGCAGTCCTCTGCGAGCTAGCCCCGGCGTGCTTGCGCAATACATCAAGGGATACGCCCGGCTCTGCCTAAGCGCAATCTATCGACTCCCCGCTATCCGCCGCCTTGCGGTGACCGTCTTTCCCGAATACCGCCTGCAACTTTGGCGGCGCTGGCTCGACAAGTTCTAGCTTCGCGCCATTACATTCGCCTTCATGAAGGCTGCGGATTCGGCGCCCGGGGTCGAACAAGGTTTTTTGTTTCTCCGCCAGCAGGCCGAGACCGATGCGCTGTTCGAGATGCAAGGCGCTATCGTGCGAGCTTAAGCAGCCGGTCGAGGTCGAGGTGCTTTTCGAGATGCGCGGCGACGGCATCGAGCGCCCTGTCGATCGACTCGTCATAAGAAATGCCAGACCCTTCGCCTCCGAGGCGGGCAAGGAGGGCGCTGCGCTGTTCGGTGGAACCAAAGAGTCCGTGCACATAGCAGCCGCTCACCCGGCCGTCTGCCGACACGGCGCCATCCTCGCGCCCATCGTCGAACCTCAGCAAAGGCCGCGCGCGATCCGGCCCAAAAGTCCGGCCGACATGCATTTCGTAGCCGTTGAAGGGAACGGCGTCGGGCACCCCCGTGCCATGCACGGGCAGCAGGACTTTGGCGCCTTCAAGTTGGGTTTCGATGTCGAGCAGGCCGAGCCCCTGCGCCTCGCCTGGAGGACCCTCAACGCCTAACGGATCGCGGATGATCTTGCCGAGCATCTGGTATCCGCCGCAAAGGCCCAACACATGGCCGCCCCGGCGCAGATGCGCATAGAGATCGATGTCCCAGCCCTCGCGCCGGAAGGCCGCAAGATCAGCGATCGTCGTCTTCGAGCCGGGCAGGATGACGAGCGCCGCAACGGCAGGCAAAGTCTTGCCGCTCCGGACCATGACGAGGCGAGCCTCGCGCTCCAAGTAGAAAGGATCGAGGTCATCGAAATTGCTGATGCCGGGCAGAACCGGCACGGCAATCGTGATTGGCCCATCGCGCGGCGGCCGCAAAGAAAAAAGCCCGAGCGAATCCTCCTGCGGCAGAAGCGCGGCTTCGGCGCAATAAGGAATAAGCCCCATGAAAGCCCAGCCGGTCACCTCTTCGATGATTCGAATTCCGTCTGCAAAAAGACTTGGATCGCCGCGGAATTTGTTGACGACAAAGCCCTCGATCATTTTGGCATCGGCTGGATCGAGCACCGCCTTGGTGCCAACGATCTGTGCGATGACTCCGCCGCGGTCAACATCGCCCGCTAAAATCACCGGCACATCGGCCGCACGCGCGAAGCCCATATTGGCTATATCGTTCTTGCGCAGATTGATTTCCGTGGCGCTTCCTGCGCCTTCGACGAGGACAAGACTGCAATTCGCGCAAAGCCGTTCGAAACTAGCGAGCACCTTGGGAAGAAGTTTCGGTTTTAGTTCCTGGAATTCGCGGGCGCCGGACGTACCTTGCACCTTTCCCCGCACGACGATTTGGGCGCCGCCGCCGCTTTGAGGCTTTAAGAGCACGGGGTTCATGTCGACGCTTGGCGTGACGCCGCAGGCGCGAGCCTGGGTTGCCTGCGCGCGGCCGATCTCGCCGCCATCAATCGTCACGGCGGCATTGTTCGACATGTTTTGCGGCTTAAACGGGCGCACCTCAAGTCCGCGATTGCGGTAAGCCCGGCAAAAGCCGGCGACCAGAAGCGATTTGCCGGCGCCCGAGCCCGTGCCCTGCACCATAAGGCTCGTTGCCCGGCGCGCCGTGCTCAGAATTCGATCCCCTCTTGCGCCTTCACGCCGGCCGCAAAATGGTGTTTTATGAGATTCATTTCGGTCACGAGATCGGCAGCCTCGACCATTTCGGGAGAGGCATTTCGTCCAGTGACAACGATATGGAGGTCCGGCCCGCGGGCTCGTAGAGCAGCAACGACATCGGCCAGAGGGAGATAATCATAGCGCAAAGCGATATTGAGCTCATCAAGCACCAAGAGCCTCAGCCTTGGATCGGCCATCAGCTGCTGCGCTTTCCCCCATGCCGCCGCCGCGGCGGCCACATCGCGTGTGCGGTCCTGAGTCTCCCAGGTGAAACCTTCGCCCATGGTATGCCACAAAAGGAGATCGTCATATCGTTCGAATGCCTTGCGTTCGCCTGTCGCCCAAGCGCCCTTGATGAACTGCACGACGGCGCAAGGCCAACCGTGGCCGAGAGCGCGCAATAGGAGCCCGAAGGCCGCCGTCGATTTTCCTTTTCCCTTGCCGGTATGGACGATGAGCAGGCCTTTTTGCGTGATCGCTTTCGACGCCACCTCGGCGTCCTGGGCGGCCTTGCGCCTTTCCATTTTCTGCTTGTGGCGCAGGGCTTCGGCCGCTGGAGGCTCTGCGTTCATGCCTCACCCGCGCGAGCCCTCTCTCGCCCTTTGCCACCAGCCGGTACGTTTTGGCGACACGAGATCGGCATCGGGACTTGATCCCTCTTCCACGGCTTCTTCCGCACCGGACAGGGTCTTCGCGTCGCCTCGCCCGTGTGCGTCCGGCTGATCGCCCTCCGCGCCGGCCTGCGGCGAATGAGTTTGCTCAGCCGCTGCTGGCTCTTCGCTCCCGATGCGGTCCGTGAAATCCTGGCCAGCCGGCGGTGCGCCGCGAGCCATGCCGCCGGAGGCGCGGCGCGCGCGCGGCGTACGGCGGCCCCGGCGGTGTTTCGTTTCGCCTGCCGCAACATTTTCGCCTAGAGGGACAGCTTCGGTTGCATCAGGCTCGCTTGGCTCAGTTCCGGGCCCGGCCGGGACCGCTTCGCCGGCCGCAATCGCGTCCTCAGTGCTAGCCGGCTGCGGGGCGTATCTTCCGCCGCGCAGATGCCCGCGCGCGGACCGCCGATTGTCCTCGTTGGCCAAGGGGAGCGCGGGTTCGGTGCCAGCCATGGTGACAGAGGAAGCGGCAGGACCAAGTTCAGCAAGTTTTGCCATTGCTTCCAAGGCATCGTCCGGTGGCTGCGGCGCGTTGGCAGAAATTCCAGACGTTTCACGCTCGCTGCCACGGCCGCGCCTGCGCCTGCGCCTGCGCCTTTGCCGGCTGTAGGCCTCGTTCTCGGCCTCCCGGGCGTCGCCGCTGGCAACCTGTGCTTCGTCTTCGGCTGGTGCTGCCGCAGCCGGCAATTCGCCTGGGGTGGGACCAAGATCTTCGGGCGGCGTCTGGCCAATCGCTTCGATCGGCGCCGCTGCAAGAGGCTCTTTTGTACCAGCCGCAACTTCACCGCGATGCAGCGTGAAAAAGCTTGTCGTGGCCAGACCGTCATCGGCAGCAATCGTCACCGACACGCCAAAGCGACTCTCTAAGTCGCGCAGATGGGAGCGCTTCTGATTGAGAATGTAAAGCGCAACAGGCGTCCGCGCTTTAACCAGGAGATCATAGTCCGAGTTCTTGATCAGCGCATCTTCCAGCGCGCGCAACACATGCAGGGCGATCGAGGCCGTGGAGCGAACCGTCCCAGCGCCGCCGCATACAGGGCACGCAATGGTCGAGCCCTCTATGACTCCTGCCCGCAACCGTTGACGCGACATCTCAAGAAGGCCGAAATGCGACATCCGGCCGATTTGGATCCGGGCCCTGTCATTCTTAAGCGACTCCTTAAGCCGGCGCTCGACGGTCCGGTTGTTGCGGCCCTCTTCCATGTCGATGAAATCGATGACGATGAGACCCGCAAGATCCCGCAAACGCAATTGGCGGCTGATCTCCTCGGCGGCCTCGAGATTGGTCCTGAGCGCAGTGTCCTCGATATTGTGCTCCCGGGTGGACCTGCCAGAATTCACATCGATGGCGACCAGAGCCTCGGCTTGATTGATGACGATATATCCGCCCGACTTCAAGGTGACATGGTTCGAGAACATGGCGTCGAGCTGGGACTCCACGCCGAATTTCGCAAACATCGGCACCCGGTCGCGATAGGGCTGGACCATCTTGGCATGACTAGGCATCAGCAAGCGCATAAACTCTTTGGCCTCGCGATAACCCTCATCGCCTGCAACCGTGATCTCGTCGATGTCTTTGTTATAGAGATCGCGGATCGATCGCTTGATCAACGAGCCTTCCTCATAGACCAGAGTGGGCGCGCTCGATCGCAAGGTGGTCTCGCGCACCGTTTCCCACATGCGCAGCAAATATTCGAAGTCGCGTTTGACCTCGGCCTTGGTGCGCGAGGCGCCCGCGGTACGGACGATAACGCCCATCCCGTCGGGAACATCGAGTTCCTGAGCGATGGATTTGAGCCGCCTGCGGTCCGCCGGATCGGTGATCTTGCGCGAGATGCCGCCGCCGCGCGCGGTATTCGGCATTAACACGGAATAGCGGCCGGCCAGGGAAAGATAGGTCGTAAGCGCCGCCCCTTTGTTGCCGCGCTCCTCCTTCGCAACCTGCACAAGCAGAACTTGCCGGCGCTTGATCACCTCTTGGATCTTATACTGCCTTCGCGGCCGCATCGGACGAACCGGTATTTCTTCCGCCGCATCGCCCCCGAGCTGCTCGATTTCGAGATTGTCCTCCTCGCCCTCGCCGGCAATCGTGCCGGCTGCGCCTTCTGCCCTGGTCTCAGCCCAGCCGGATTGCAATTGTTGAGCGTTTTCGCTCTCCCCGGTTGGGCTTGCATACGGATCCGCCAGGGAGCCTTCCGTTCCAAGGTCAACTTCGGCGTCGATGACCGCATCGATGCTGGCGGTTGCAACTGCATGGTCCGGTAACTCCGGCGCTCCCCCGGAGCTGTCATTGTTCCCACTTTCCAAACCGCTGATCGCAGATTCGGGCTCGGGAGGGGAAGACTGAACCGCGGCTGCGGGTTCGAACGTCTCCCGGTCCGAATCTTCTGATTCCGCTTCCGGCAGGCTGCCGCTATTTATCTCGAAATCGCTCTCCGTGGGCGAGTCTTCGGACAGTGCGGGATCAGCCTCGCGCCGTTTTTCAGCCGATTGTCCGATGCGCTCGCCCCGCCGATGGCGGCGGCTGCGGCGAAATGGCCGGGCAATCTCTTCCTCCTCATCGCGCCCGGATCTCGCTTCTTCTTCAATCAGCGCCTGCCGGTCGGCAATTGGGATTTGATAATAATCGGGGTGAATTTCTGAGAAGGCGAGAAAGCCATGGCGGTTTCCGCCGTAGTCTACAAAGGCGGCCTGAAGTGAAGGCTCGACCCGCATGACTTTAGCAAGATAGATGTTGCCGCGAAGTTGTCTTTTGCTGGCGGATTCGAAATCGAATTCCTCGACCCGGTTACCGCGGACGACGACTACCCTCGTTTCTTCGGGATGCGACGCGTCGATGAGCATTTTGCTGGACATTTGAAACTCGTTTAAGCGTGAGGGCCAGCGGGCCGAGGCCATGATGCAACGCCGGGGAGGCGGACGGGCTCGGCCGGCTAATGGCCGGCGCACGCAGCGGGTGAGAGGGTAAACTGCCGTGGGTGCGGTAAACCGCGAGGCGGCTAATTCGAGGGCGCAGCTGGGGTATTTGGCGACCGCATCGCGCGAACTGGGGTGATTTCCCGGGATAAATGCGGATGGCGGCTGGCCGCGAGACAAAGGCATAGCCTTCGCTTGTGCGATCTGCGGACGCGTAAGGCTTGTTTTCGGGACGACTCATGGCCTCGCTCCCCCGTTACACCTGCATTGCTGGAAAAGAAGCAAGCGTACTTTCGTCCCGCCTCTGCTTCGGACAAGGCCAAGCTTGCACTTGCGAATGGCAGCGCCGTGCCCGCTTAGGGCTTCGCAGAATGACTCAGCTATCCAATACAAAAATTTACGAAACTTCATCGCGGGATATGCGGCGCGGTCCGCGCCGGGAACGAAAAGGCCAACCCCCAACAGACCGATATTATTCATATCGGGATTGTCGGCTGTTTGGCAAGTTTCCTCGATGCTTTATCTTATCCGGCACCGGCAAACGCTGTGGGTTTCTTCCGCGATCATAAGCCGTTAACCTCGCCCACACTAAAGACGGGTTGGCCGCTGACGCGTCGACCGTGGCAACCGGCATTGCAACAAGAGACGGAGGCCCCGAAGCGGACCGATGGCGAAGGGCGGCTACTCTCGCAATATTACCTGCCCGTCCGGCGTCTTGGCCTTAGCTGCTGGGCGGCTCGCGCTCGCCTTGGTGCCGCTCGCGCTGCTGTGCAGCCTTCGAGCCGAGGCGGCGGTTACCTTGCCGGTTGTTGACTCTGCCCGACTCGAGCAGGGTGCTGACTGGGCGACGCTCACATTCGAGCTGTCTGAGCCTGTCCAGGCAACCGCCTTTGTTCTTGCCGATCCCGACCGGGTCATTGTCGACTTGCCGCAAGTCAATTTCGCCCTCGATCCGGAGATCGGCAAACCGGCAAATCTTGAGCGGCGTAAGAGCGGTCTCGTCGCCTCCTTTCGCTATGGGCAGCTCGAACCGGGAAGGTCGCGCATTGTGATCGATCTTGCTGCACCGGCCAAGGTGCTGCAGGCAGGCTGCGAAAACGGCGGGGACGGCAAAACGCGTTTGGTCGTCGAGCTATCCAGAACGGACAAGGTGAGTTTTCGAACCGCTGTGCAGGCCGCCCGCGCGCGGCTGGCAGAGCTTGCGCAAACGAAGAAGCCAATCGAAAGAGAGCCCGCTTCAGCGTTGCCGGTCATCGTGCTTGACCCGGGCCACGGCGGGATTGACAGGGGTGCCAGGGCTCGAGGCGTGGTCGAAAAGGAAGTTGTGCTTGAATTTGCCAAGGCCTTGGCGGCTAAGCTAGAGGCGACAGGCCATTTCAAAATTGTCTTGACGCGCGAAGATGACCGTTTCCTGTCCTTATCCGAACGCGTCCGAATCGGACGCGAGCGCAACGCGGCCCTCTTCGTCTCGATTCATGCGGACACATTGTCCAGGGTGGCCAAAGTATCCGGTGCGACCGTCTACACGCTCTCGGACCGCGCCTCGGATAGAGAGGCAGCCCGCGTCGCCGCAAAAGAAAACCAATCCGACATCGTGGCAGGCTTAGACCCTTCCGAAGACAATGACGACGTGGCCGGCATCTTGTTCGATCTAACAAGGCGCGAGACGCGTGCATACAGTCACATGTTCGCGCACACTTTGGTGAATTATTGGCGCGTCGCGGAACGGCTTAATAAGAATCCGCGGCGATCGGCGGGGTTTTTGGTCCTGAAAGCCCCGGACGTTCCTTCGGTATTGCTGGAGCTCGGCTATCTTTCCAACGGTGCGGACAGCCTTGCTTTGAATTCTCCAGAGTGGCGTGACCGGGCCTCGGGCCAAGTCGCGCAGGCGATCGAGGCCTTTTTTGCGTCACGGGAGAGAAATAGGCCAATGACGACGGCCGATCCCGATTTGGCGCCGGCTGGAAAAATTCCGTCATCCAAGCAGTAGCGCCGGGAACTCGCCAAAGGCGGCAGTCAGCGCCACACAATGATCCTGCCTCAAGTCTCGCGCGCAGAGGGAAACACTGCCTTGGCCGACGAGATTTCAACCCAAACACGCCACAAGGACGAGGCGGCGCGGCAGGGGGCGAACGGTTACACGCCGAAGTTTGAGGGAAGAAAGCAGCTACGGGAATTGGGATCCAAATAGCCATTATTTAGCTCGATTTGACCCGCAATTATGGAAACAGGAGACCTCGAACAGGACTTAAAATTGATTTTGCTGGGCGTCCGTTCAATTTTGTAGGGGCCGACAACATTATGCGGCAGATTACCCGGTTTCTTGGGTTCATTTTTACATCTGGCGCGATCCTTTTTGTCGTGGCGTCTTGCGCGGCGGCGCTTTTGGTTTGGGAATTTGGCCGTGATCTCCCTGACTACACGGCGCTCAAGGATTACGAACCGCCGGTCATGACACGTGTCCATGCGAGCGATGGTTCGCTTATCGCCGAATACGCACGCGAGCGGCGCCTCTATTTACCGAGCGCGGCTATCCCGCCGCTCGTCAAAAATGCCTTCATTTCTGCCGAGGATAAGAATTTCTATTCCCACCCCGGAATAGATGTGGAAGGCATCATTCGCGCTCTTTTTGTGTTCGTCCAAGGCGACAGGCACGTCCAAGGCGCATCGACGATCACCCAGCAGGTCGCAAAGAATTTTCTGTTGACGAAGGAGCGCTCTTTCACGCGGAAGTTCCGCGAGGTGCTGCTCGCGTTTCGTATCGAGGGCGCCTATTCGAAAGACAAGATTCTTGAGCTTTATCTGAATGAAATTTATCTCGGCCTCGGAAACTATGGCGTCGCTGCCGCGGCGCTCAACTATTTCGGCAAGTCCGTGCAGGAACTCACAATTGCTGAGGCCGCTTATCTCGCCGCCCTGCCGAAGGCGCCAAACAATTATCATCCGTTCCTAAAGCGCGAACGGGCGATCGAACGGCGTAATTGGGTCCTTGACCGTATGGTCGAAAACGGCGCCGTCTCGCGCGAGGACGGCGAACGCGCCAAAGCCGAACCGCTCGGCGTCAATCCCAGGGTGCTTTCGCCCAACGCTTTCGCTGCCGGCTATTTCGCGGAAGAAGTCCGGCGCGAGCTCGGCGAGCGTTATGGTGAAAAGAAGCTCTACGAAGGCGGCCTTTCGGTTCGTAGCACGCTCGACCCCAAGATGCAGCTGATGGCAAGGCGCGTTCTGGCCGACGGCCTCGTCCGTTATGACGAGTCCCATGGTTTTCGCGGCCCGATGCGCCATATCGACATCAGCCAGGATTGGGGGATCCCATTGGCCGAAGTTCCGGCCTTGGGCGATGTGGCGCCTTGGCGGCTCGCCGTGGTCCTCGACAGCAACGCAACGAGCGCGCAAATCGGCCTGCAGCCCCGGCATGAAAAATCCGGCGACATCGAGCGCGAGCGAGTAACCGGCACGCTTGTCCCTTCCGGGCTTCGCTGGAGCCGCGGCGCCAGCTTGCGCGCCTTGCTCGGACCTGGCGATGTGATCTATGTCGAGCCAATAGACGGGAAAGCCGGTCAGTACCGGCTGCGCCAGATTCCCGAAGTCAGCGGCGCTATCGTCGTGATGGACCCCTACACCGGCCGCGTGTTCGCCATGGTTGGCGGATTCTCTTTCGATCAGTCCGAGTTCAACCGCGCGACCCAAGCCATGCGGCAGCCGGGCTCCTCATTTAAGCCTTTCGTTTATGCCACCGCGCTCGACAATGGCTATACGCCATCGTCTATCATTCTCGATGCCCCGATCGAAATCGATCAAGGACCCGGACTTGGCGTGTGGCGTCCGGAAAATTTCGAGGGCACATCGAGCGGCCCGCACACTCTGCGCTATGGCGTCGAGCATTCGATCAATCAGATGACGGTCAGGCTCGCCCGCGACGTGGGCATGCCGCTTATTGCCGAATATGCCAAGCGGTTTGGCGTCTATGACGATCTGCCGCCCTATCTTGCGATGTCGCTTGGCTCCGGCGAAACGACACTCGTTCGGCTGATCACGGCCTATTCGATGCTCGCCAATGGCGGCAAGAGAATTAAGGAGACATTGATCGACCGAATTCAGGACCGGTGGGGCCATACATTATATCGCCATGACGAGCGGATCTGCGAGGGATGCGATGCGCAGGAATGGCAAAACCAAAGCGAACCACGATTGATCGACAATCGCGAGCAGGTTCTCGATCCCCTCACCGCATATCAAATCACATCGATCATGGAAGGGGTGATTCAGCGCGGAACAGGGCAAGCGATCAAGGAAGTCGGAAAGCACCTCGCGGGCAAGACCGGAACGACCAACGATGCAAAGGATCTCTGGTTTATTGGGTTTTCGCCGGACCTCGCGGTCGGAGTCTTTATGGGGTATGATCAGCCGCGTTCGCTCGGCGGATCGGCGCAGGCCGCGCACTACACCGCGCCCATTTTCCGCGACTTCATGAAGCTTGCCCTTGCCGGCAAACCCGATATCCCATTCCGTGCGCCGCCCGGCATCAAGCTCATCTGGGTCGACGTCAAGACCGGAATGAGGACGAGCGCCAACGCACCGGGAGCCATCCAGGAGGCGTTCAAGCCTGGCACCGCGCCCCCCGATTCCTATGCCATTGGCGATGCGACGCCGCGGGCTATGACGGTCAACCAAGACGCCGACCGCCTGGTTGGCACCGGAACCGGCGGGCTCTATTAGGCGGGCTCTGTTAGATGGCGATCGCGGCATCTCGCGGCCTCTATCGGCATTGGCGCGGGCGTCCGGTCACGGGGCCCTTCCCTATATTGCTAGCAAAGACCCAACTCCGGCGTTGACAGCGCTCTTCACCGATTCGAGAATATGCGACTCGGATGCGCGTTAGCCCACGCGCGCGTTAGCCCACGGCCCATCGAAATGAACCATGCCGGTTCGCCAATCCCGCAGCCGCCAAGCTCCGTTGCGCGGCTCAAAAGTCTCGTTCGCGCAAAAAGCCCACGAGATTTTGCGACGGTAATAATGGCAAAGGAGGCGAAGGTGATGCCGAGATCTGGCGGTGATGCGAGACCACTGCGTGTCGTAACGTGCCAAAAGCAAGCCTGATGGTTACGGCACGGCAGCGCGAGTTGGCTGCATTCGCGTTCGGCTTGATGCTTGCGGCCGCCACGCTCCTGCCTCGGCCGTCATTCTCCCTGCAGC
>JBPYDY010000225.1:0-2786 GCA_051986155.1 Methylocella sp. | reverse complement strand
GAGCTTGCCCTTCTCGAGAAGCTTTCCGGACTGCGAATAAGCCTCGACTGTAAGCGCACCCGCCGCCTGATTTTTACGTACCCCCGCGAGCATGGTTTCCGAAACCGGGAAGCTCACATAGATCGGCTGCATCTGCGTGATTGTGACCAAGCCGCTGCTTGCGCCCGTTTGGCCGGCGGTCGTACCCAAGCGGCCCCCAGATCGGCACGTTTCAGGATCGCATCTGGTAAGCGGGCCACAAGGTCCACACGAGCATGAGGGCAGAAAGAATTAGGCAGCGATGCAGCAGGGTAATCCCGTTGCTATGATAAGGTAGAAATTTGATCTGCAAATACAGCAGCAAGGCGACCGGCGCGACGGCGAGCGTGATGAGCGCCATCAGGCTCAAAAGTTTCGCATTGATCCCTTCGCGCTCGAGCCTACCGCCGACCAATAGCTGCACGAAGATCGTGTTTTCGATCCGCATACGAAAATTTTCGCGCGCCTCGCCATCCTCTGGAAAAGCGCGCGCCAAAGAATCCTCAAAGCTCTTCGCCGTGCGGGCAAGCAGCACGAGGTTCAACAGCATATAAAAATGGAAGACGACGAAAAGGACCGGCGCGAGGATGTAAAAACCGAGGAGCGGCAGAGCGACGTTGAGCACCGGAAGAGTAAGCGGGCTTTCCAAAAACAGCATGCGATGCGTGGTCGTGCCCGCCGCGATCGCTAGATAGACCATGAAGGTGAGAAAGCTGAACCACAGGGTCTGGACGCGCTCCGCCGAACGGTTGAGCGCACTGGCCAGCGCTTCGGCCTCCTTCGTGTCCGGCCCGCCTTCGCCTGTCTTTAAACCCGTTTCCTCTCGCGTGCCGTCAAGCACCGCCCTCTCGCCTATCAAAGGCTTTTGGCGAGAAGCCTAGCCAGTTCACGCAAAGCTGACAACTACCGTTTAGGGGATAGCTTTTGCGCGCCATTGCGCTCGTCGCAAGCCGGATCGCCTCTGCAGTCTTGAGGGCTATAGCGGAATCGCTGTGCGCAAGCCCAAACGTTAACCTCGCGGAAACCTTAACACGTCTTATTGCGCCATCGGCCGTTGGAGCATTTCATGGACAAGAACGCGCGGGATTGGCCGCAGCCAGTGCTGGCCGAAGAGACAAGGCGCGACGCCTCGCGCCAGGCTCTCTTGGCGCGCAAGTGGTGGCTGATCGGCATGGTCGTTGCCGCGCTCGCCCTTTTTGGCGCCGCATATGGCGCCGAGCCGGTTCGCTACAACGCCGAGGCGCAGGTCCAAACCGGTCCCCGGCTCGAGGGGCTGCTTGGGCTGCGGTCGAGCGCCGCCAATTCGAGCTCCACGGGACGCGTTGCCGCCGCGCTTGGCCAGGCGCGGCTCCTTGCCTCGCGGGATCTTGCGCGCAGGGTCATCAAGGAGCTTGGCATCGAGAATGATCGCGAATTCGACCCGGGACCGGATGGGCTTGGTTTTGGGTCGCGCGCGCTCGTTTTTCTTGGGCTCAAGCGTAACCCGGCACGCCGAAGCCCGGAGGACCGGATTCTCGAAGCTTTTCAGGAGCGGCTGCGGGTGCGCGGGCCCGATCGCCGGGGCGTGCTTACCATTGCGTTTCAGTCCGAAAATCCGGAACTCGCCGCAAGAGCCGCCAATCGCTTGGCCGAACTCTATATCGATATGCGCACGGGTGCGGGGAAGGCGGAGCCGGCCCCGGCCCGCATCGTCGCATTTGCCGCCGCGCCGCCCTATCCAGTTCAAGCAAATTCGCTGCTGCTGGCAGGCGCGGCAATGGCCGCCCTCGCCTTTGGTGCGCTCGTGACATTGGTGCTGCCGCGCCTGCGCGGACGCTTTGACGAACCGGTGGTGCAGCCGAAAGCATCCTGGACTGCTCAAGGCTTTGCCCGCATCAAGCTGAGCGAAAGATTAAGCCAGCGGATCGCCGCTCGATCCGAGCCGCCGTTGTCCGCCGCGGATGAACCCGCTGTCGAGGATCCGGAAGACGGGCAACCGGTCGCTACGGCCGTTGCCTGCATAACCGGGCAGCGGGTGCATGTCCGTCGGGGCGTAAGGATCGTCGCGCCCGAACCCATGGACGCCGCAGCAGAGTCGTATCTCGCTCCGGCCGTTGCGCGGGAGCTCGCGCGCCAAGGGCGCACCATCGCCATCTGCCTGAACAGCTTGAGCCTCTCGCACTTTCAGGTCACCGGGTCCGGGCCCCAGTTCGTGGCTCTCCCATTCGCCGAACCGTTGCTGCGTGGCCTCCTCGAGGGACGGGCCTCGTTTACCGAAGTCATTTGCCGCGACCCTTGTTCGCGGCTTCATTTGCTTCCCATAAGGCAAGGCTGCGGACTCGATCTTCACGAGCTGCAAAAAATTATCGATGCGCTTGCCGAAACTTATGATTACGTCGTGACGATGGCCCCGCAGATAGAAGGCAACGATACGGCAAGAATCCTTGCGCGAGAATGCGACTTGGCGCTGTTGGAAAGTCCTGCATGCGCGAATGGCTCCTATCTCGCCGTCGAAAGCCAATTGATCGAAAGCTGCACGGGCGAGGTTTTGCTCCTTGGCCTCGAAAAGGGCAAGCGGGCCCTTGCCCGGAGCGCCGCTTGAACGAGAGAGCGGCGCGAGGCTAAATGCGCCGCATGCGCAAGCTAGCCGATTGTCATGCTTGCCTCAACTCAGGCCGCAGGCCTCTCATTTTTCCCCCGTGGCTGGGCCATGGACTTCCGCCGCGCTAACGGCTATGGCAAACGCCCTTGCCTCTGAGCAGCCTCACCGGAACCAGTGACAAGCCCCC
>JBPYDY010000224.1:0-3137 GCA_051986155.1 Methylocella sp. | reverse complement strand
ATTGTTCGCTATATTGATGACGAGCTGAAGCATGAGCTGGTGTCCCGGGAATGGGCGACGGAAGAAGAAGCTCTTGAAGAGGCTTGGAATTTGGCCCAGGGCGAGAACGAGATCGTCGCCGTCGAAGGACCGGATGACGAATCCGTTCCAATGCTGGAGATACAGGCGTGGTTCGAGAGCCGCTCGGCGTCCGGCAAAACAGAGGCTCCATCTTGATTGGACGTGCACTCTTAAAGACTAGTTGGGGCGCACGCTCAAGTTACAAAAAAGTAACCCAGTGATTTTTGAAAATATGTGTGATCAGCAGTGATGCCGGAATAAGTAGAAAATGCGGACTCAAAATCAAGCATCGCGGGCAAAACGCGCGAAATGCCCAGGCCGAACCATATTTCGGGTTCGAGTTCCTGATGCACCCTCTGCGGCTCCTCTCGGGCGGTAATTACAAACGGACCAATCATATTTGCGTCCAGCACGCCTGTAACACGTCTTCCGAAATGCTCCTCCTACCGGATCACGGGCAAATATTTTTCAAACCTTGCGCGAGACATGCTTTCAGGTCTCACGCGGCTTTCTTCTTCGGCGCGATCAATTTGCGATTGACCAAAACTTCCGCAATCTGAACCGCATTGAGCGCCGCGCCCTTGCGCAGATTGTCGGCGACAACCCACAGCGACAGGCCGTTCTCGACCGTCGGATCCTCGCGGATACGGGAGATATAGGTCGCGTCCTCGCCCGCCGCCTCATGCGGCGTGATTGCACCTCCAGGCTCGCGCTTGTCGATCACGAGGCAGCCCGGAGCCTCGCGCAGAATCGCGCGCGCCTCATCAGCGCTGATGGGGTTGGCGAACTCGATATTGACCGCCTCCGAGTGGCCGATGAAAACGGGCACGCGAACGCAGGTGGCGGTCAGCTTGATCGCGGGATCGAGAATTTTCTTCGTCTCCACCATCATCTTCCATTCTTCCTTGGTGCATCCGTCCTCCATGAAGACATCGATCTCGGGAATCAGATTGAAGGCAATGCGCTTGGGGAATTTTTTGGCTTCGATGGCATCGCACACAAACACCGCGCGAGTCTGAGCAAAAAGCTCGTCCATCGCCTCCTTGCCGGCGCCCGAGACCGATTGATAGGTCGCAACGACCACGCGGCGAATGGTCGCCTTGTCGTGCAGCGGCTTCAAAGCAACCACAAGCTGGGCCGTGGAGCAATTCGGATTGGCAATGATGTTGCGTGCGGAAAAGCCGGTAATTGCGTCCGCATTCACCTCGGGCACGATCAAAGGCACATTCGCGTCGTAGCGCCAAGCCGACGAATTATCGATGACAACGCAGCCTTGGGCGGCAATTTTTGGCGCCCATTCCTTTGCAACTGCGCCCCCCGCCGACATGAGACAAATATCTGTGCTTGCGAAATCATAATTTTCGAGCGCTCTGCATTTCAGCGCCTTGTCACCGAAAGAGAGCTCTATGCCTATCGAGCGGGGCGATGCCAGCGCCACGACTTGGCCCGCAGGAAACTGCCGCTCCGCAAGGATATTCAGCATTTCCCGCCCGATGTTTCCCGTCGCGCCGGCAACGGCAACCTTAAAAACCATCTCGTCTCTCCAATCACGATGCGCCCGCGCCTCCGGCAAGAGGCAGGGCGGCAAATAGTTAATCCCGGCCGCCTCCATAAACCGGGAATTGACCCTGTTTGCAACCAGCACCTGCGCGGTAACCTTCGCGCCAGCTTTGTGGCGGTAAATCGTTACGGCTAAAAAACGTGCCGCCTGGCGTAGGGGTGCCTGATGGTTTTTCCTGCCTTGGTCAGCCGCCGCGAGACGGAAACGATCCGCGGCTTAACGGGCGGCCTGCCCTGGCTCTGGCCACGCTTCAATCCCCGGTCGAATTGGCGGATTGCCGGCTGCGGCTTCGGTTTAATTGGGCTGCTTCAAATCGCGGCATGGCAGGATGGGGGCGAGCCTCGCAAACCGGCGGAAGTGCCGCGGCCGCGCCTCGGCCAGCCGGGATCGAGATTTCGCGTCCACCTGAGATTTTTCATCTCGCCGCGCCGGAATTTGCCGGGAAAGCGCCCTCCTATAGAGCCTTCCGGCACCGGACCGGCGGCGGCCGGCAGGATATTTTGGAGTTTGGCCGCGCGAGTGATGCGCCGCCGGCGTTCCGCCTGGCCGTTTACCGTCCGGGCAGCGAAACGTGGCAGCAACAACCGTTGTTCGTTGAGCTGGCACGGCGGGCCGCTGAAACCGGTGAGGCCATCACCCGCTTGACGCAGCCTGTCTCGATGCCGACGAAATTCGGCGAGTTCGAAGTTTCAGAACTCCTTTTGGCTCGGGGCGATGGCCCGCCAAGGCAATGCCTGGGCTTTCGCTTCTCTGCCACTGCGCCCGGCCTTCGCATCGACGGCTTTGCTTGCGGCGCCGAACGGCCCTCTCCGCTGACAAAGTCTCAGCTTGCCTGCTTTATCGACAGCTTAGAGCTCGTGACGCCTCCGAACGACGGACAGCTGATGTGGTTCTTCGCGGCGCATGAGACAGCAGGCGCTTCGCCCTGCCACGGTCCGGCACCTAGGGCCGGACCTGCCGCCGGCGAGCAAACGGCGGCACTGGGACTGCGTGGAGTCGACCCGGATTAAAAACCGGTCCTTCGATGCAACCAAACCGTGGCCATTGCGTTAAAGCTAAAGTGACCGCGGAGAATCCAAATGATTAACTACAAAACGTCGATTGTCCTCGCCGCCGCCATGATGGGCCTCGTGACGGCCGCCGGCGCGCAATCCTACCGCCCCCGTAGCCATCATCGCCTGGTGGTTGGGCGATCTAGCAGTGAGAGGCCGCCGCTCACCGTCAACAAGCGCAGTTTTCTCGATCCCGGGCCCGTGGTTCCGGTGGGCAGCATGTCGAACTATGTGGGGATAATCACCGTCTTCGGTCAGACTCCGGACCAGAATTTCCTGAGGTCTGCATTCGGAAACGAGGTGCTGCCCGGACCGTTCGATGTTCCCGGCCGGCCGAGCCCCGTCCTCGAATTCGCAACGCCCCCCTATCCCTACTGAATAAGAAATCCATAACTTCCCTCCTTTGAATTCAAGCCGTTAGCTAGGGGTTGTGAAATGGGGTTGTAGGTTGTGGACGGGGGTTC
>JBPYDY010000223.1:0-7271 GCA_051986155.1 Methylocella sp. | reverse complement strand
TGCTCTCCGAGCTCGCCCAAAACGCAAACCGGACTGCGCATATCGCGTTTCGGGTTAATCCCGATATCGATGCAAAGACTCACACGAAGATTTCAACCGGCAAGGCGGAGAACAAATTCGGGATCCCGATTTCCCGCGCCCGTGCGGCTTATGCCCATGCGGCAACGCTCCCTGGCGTAGCGATAAGGGGCACCGACATCCACATCGGCTCGCAAATCACCGACCTTTCGCCCTTCGATGCCGCCTTCGCTCTGATCGCCGATTTCGTCCGAGTGCTCCGCGCCGACGGACATGCAATCGAGCATCTCGATCTTGGCGGAGGCCTCGGGATTCCCTATGCGCATTGGGGAGATCCAGAGAGCTACCACCCTGAGCGTTACGGCGATATCGTCAAGGCGCGACTCTCGCCTCTCAATTGCCGGCTGATTTTCGAGCCAGGCCGGCTGATCGCCGGCAACGCCGGCATTCTCGTCACCAGCGTCCTATTCGTGAAGCGGGGCGAGGCCAAAACCTTCGTCATTGTCGATGCGGCCATGAACGATCTGATTCGCCCGACGTTTTACGACGCCTATCACGAAATTGTGCCTGTTCGGCCGCGCAAGGAAAGCCCCGAGCTTATCGCCGATATCGTCGGTCCGGTCTGCGAAACCGGCGATTATTTCGCTTTATCACGAAAAATCGCCGAGCCCTCGCCAGGAGATTTGCTTGCGATCATGTCGGCTGGCGCCTATGGCGCGGTGCAGGCCGGAACTTATAATTCGCGACTTCTGGTGCCGGAAGTGCTCGTCAACGGTAGCCAGTATTGTATCATCCGACGGCGTGAAACCTATGAGGAATTGATTGGTTTGGACAAAATTCCGGCGTGGTTAGCCTAGCTATTTCTCGCCTGGCGATCAAAGCCTTGGCGGTTCTGCGGCAGCGTTTTGCCTTCGGCGTAGGCCGGCTGCGTAAGCTCCGCTTTGGAGGAGAAATATTGCGTCTAAGGCGTTCGACCCCAAGGCCCGGCGGCGGCGCGGCGGCAAACCTGCGGCTGCAACGGCTCGCAGCTACGGCATGGGCGATCCTGTTGTTTGAACGGGCGTGGCGAATAATCCTGCCCCCGCTTTTGGTTGCTGGTGCCTTTGTCAGCATTTCGTGGACGGGAGTCTGGCTCGTTGCACCGCATTGGACGCGCTGGCTTGGCGTCCTCGCGCTGGTCGTGGGCCTCGGCGCTGCCTTGCTGCCGCTGCGCCGATTCCGGTTGCCGACGCGCAAGGAAGCGCTGTTGCGCATCGACCAAGCCTCCCGGCTTGCCTCGCGCCCGGCAACGGTGATGGCCGACCGGCTCGGCAACGCCGCAAACGGTCCAATGACCGTGGCCCTTTGGAACCTTCATCGCCGCCGGGCGGAGCGAGCCATCGCCCTGCTGCGCGTGGGACTGCCCTCCCCGCGCGCCGCCGAGCTCGACCCCTACGGTATAAGGGCCCTCGTGCTGGTTGCGCTGATTGCTACGGGCTTTGCCGCGGGCCCGGAAAGATATGCCCGCGTCTCCGCGGTCTTCGATTTTCGCTTCGGCACTTCGCGTGGAATCGAAAGCCGCGTCGACGCCTGGATCGATCCCCCGGCCTATACCGGCAAAACGCCAATAATCTTGGACCTCTCAAAGAGCCATAACGCCGCTTTCCAGCAAAGCCCCAAAACCATTGCGGCGCCGGTGGGTTCTATCGTCGTGATTCACGCGCCAGGCGGCAGGCTCGGCATCGAGATGAAAGGCGGGCTTACCGAATCCGTAAAGGACGATGCGCGCGTAAAGGCTAAAGCAGGCGCTCCCGCCGATCCTGCCAACGGCAAGGATGAAGCCGAAACCCGGTTGGTTCTGAGCGCCGACGCAACCCTAACGCTTCACAGCGCCGGCAGCCACCTTGGGACTTTTGACATTCACGCGATTTTGGACAACCCGCCATCGATCGCCTTAACGGCGGCGCCAAAATTCAACCTGCGCGGTTCCTTTGCCCTGAAATACAGGGTCGCCGATGATTATGGCGTAACGGCCGCGGAGGCGAGCTTCGCGAAACCAACGCTTCCCGGCGGCCGCCCTTCAAAACGTTCGCTCGTTGATCCGCCGCGCGTCTCTCTGGCGCTCCCGCCGCCCTCAAACGCAAGCGGCGAGGCCGAGACAACGATCGATCTTTCGGACCACCCTTGGGCCGGTGCGCGCGTCGAAATGACTCTCACGGCGCATGACGAGGGAGGCAATCAAGGTTCGAGCGCCAGCACGGCCATCACCTTGCCGCAAAAGCCATTCGCGAAGCCGCTCGCCCGCGCTCTTGCAGAGCAGCGCCGGACGCTCATCCTTGCTCCGGATGATAAAGCCCGGGTAGCCGACGCGCTCGACTCCTTGATGATCGCGCCTCAGACATTCGAAACGAGCGCCGGAGTTTATCTGGGATTACGCGTTGCGCTCGACTGCCTCAATGCGGCGAAGGGCGACAGCGATCTGATAGACGTCGCCGATTTGCTATGGCAGATGGCGCTGCGCATCGAAAGCGGCGACCTTTCCGCTGCCGAGCGCGATCTCCGCTCTGCAGAGCAGGAGTTGCGCGACGCCATGCAGCGCGGCGCGTCCGAGGAAGAAATCGGCAAGCTTGCCGCGAATCTGCGCGCCGCGATGGATAAATTTCTGCAACAACTCGCTGCTCAGGAGAAGAACCTCGATCGTCAAAAGGACTTCGCAGCCGGCAGGCACGATGACCGCTTGCTCCGCCAAAGGGATCTGCAACGGATGATTGACGATTTGCAGGCGATGCTGAGTTCCGGCGACACCGCGAATGCGCAAAAAATGTTGGAACAGCTGCAGGATATTCTTGAAAATTTGCGTCTTGCCAAACCGCGCGATCCGGATCCGAGGGCGCGGGAAATGAGCCGCGCCCTCGATGAGCTCGGGCGGCTGGCGGAGGACCAGCAGGATTTACGCGACGAAACCTATGCAAGCGGCCAGGGCGAACGGCAACTGCGGCGCGGGCGGCGCGACGACATGGGGCTGCCGCCCGGGCGGACGCTCGGTGATATTTTTGGCCAGGGAAATGGCGAAAGCTCAGGCGCAAGCGATGGCAGCGCCAACGAGGGCGGCCAAGGCAAGAGCGGGAACCCTCTGGCCCGGGAAAGCAATGCTGCGGACCTTGGCAAGCGGCAAAGGGCGCTTCGCGACCGGGTTGAAAATCTGCAGAAACGCCTCAATCAGGCCGGTGCCGGCGCCGATCAACTCGGCGAGGCAAGAGGCGCGATGAGCGATGCGGAAAATGCGCTCGAGCAGGGCCCGCAAAGCAAAGGTGCCGCAGTGGACGCGCAAGGCCGCGCGGTCGACGCCTTGCGAGAAGGCGCGCAAAAGCTCGCCGACGCCTTGCAAGGTCAAGGCGATGGCACAAGTGCCGGCGGCGAGGACGAGGGCCAAGGCTCTCCGGGCCAGTTTGATGCTGCCGATGGTACCGATCCCCTTGGGCGGCCCACTGGACGCAAGGGAGGATTTGGCAACCCGGCTGCCCGTTTCGATCCGCTGGCCGCGCCTGCGGCAGAACGCGCGCGTCGCGTGTTGGAGGAATTGCGCCGCAGGCTTGGCGAGCCCGGCCGGCCGCGCGAGGAATTGGACTATCTGCAACGGCTCCTGCGCCGCTATTGATGGACTCTACGCTTGGAGCGGCCGGTGGCAATATCCTATTTTGAGGATCCCAAAAAGATGCGTACTGCAAGCAACCTCAACATTGAAATTGGCATCGGCACGATCGCAAACGGATGCACTGGCGGGCCGGCGCTCGATTCGCCGTTATAGCCATTATCTTGGGTGCCTCGCCGTTTCGCGGCTAAGCATGGAAGGGACGCGCCATGGTGGTCCTAAACAAGATTTATACGAGGGCGGGCGATGACGGCACGACGGCGCTTGGCAGCGGCGAGCGCCGGCCCAAATGTGACCTCAGGATCGAGGCATACGGCACGGTAGATGAAGCCAATTCGGCGATAGGGCTTGCCCGCGTCGAAACTGCCAAGGATGGCGGTTGCGCCAAGCTCGACGCGCTGCTCCTTTGCGTTCAAAACGATCTCTTTGATCTCGGAGCCGATCTTTGCGTGCCCGACGGCGCGAAACTCAATACCGAACCATTGCGCATCATTCCATCTCAAGTGGAGTGGCTTGAACGCAAGATCGACGAGCTCAACGCGCAACTCGGTCAATTGCACTCCTTTATTTTGCCGGGCGGCTCGAAAGCCTCTGCCGCTCTTCACCTCGCCCGCGCGGTTACGCGGCGAGCCGAACGCCTGCTCGTCGCCTTGAGCAGAACGCCCGGCGAAGAAGTCGGCGCGCCGGCGCTCAAATATGTCAACCGGCTATCCGATTTTCTGTTCGTCGCGGCACGCTACATGAACGCCAAGGGCGAAGCCGACATCCTTTGGGTACCAGGCCAAAACCGCTGATCCCATCAATGCGCCGGCAGGCACCTCGCTGCGCCAACGCATGCCCTCGAGTCTCTGCCAGTGGTGAAACTCTTTGTTACTTGGCCGACAGCAAGAAGGAATGAGGCGCCTCAGTCATTGCCGGTGTTTACCCACCATGAAACGACAAGTGCCGCTCCGGTAATAACCGTCAGCACGCCAGCCGCCCGATCGAAGCCGAGCACGGCCACGATCTCGAACCAATGACTCCACATGCGAACGACGCTCGCGAGCATCAAAAGCGTGCAGAAGATAAAAACCCAAGATGGCAACCTATCGCGGATCGTAAGTGTTGCCGCCTTTATGGCGAAGCGCGCGTTCCGGAAGGCCATAGCGCTAAACCTTTGCAATTTCTCACCGGTAGCCGGTCTTATCACGGGCTCGACCCGCCGGTTGAGACTACCGCCGGATTACAAGCAAATCTGGTGCCTCTTCAAACATGGCACGATGGCTACGGTTAAGAACTGATTACTGGCCAAGGCTCGCCAAGGAAGGCAAGCAGTCCTATTTTTTCTCTGCGCTAGGCACGGCGACCGCCCTCTTGCCGCGAAGAGGACGATAACGCCATCTTGATGCAAAAAATCGGCATTTACGACTTGGCGCTAACACGAGGCTCCCATGCATCCGGGCCATCTTCATTACCTCCCCATCCCCATAAGCTTCTATGCGATCTTCGCAATTGTCCTCCTCGCTCTGTTTATTCTTATCCAGCTTGGCGTGTTGCGTTATGCCTACATGCGGATCGGTCTCGACCCCCGCGTGGCGATGCTGGTTCTCGCCGGCTCGCTTCTCGGGAGCTACATCAACATACCGGTGGCGGAGCTTCCCGAGGCCCACATTGTATCCGGTAAGGTGATCGATTTTTTCGGCATGCGCTACGTCGTTCCTGTCGTGACCGACTGGCCCGGCACAATCATCGCCGTTAATGTCGGCGGGGCAGTCATCCCCAGTTTGCTTTCGATCTACTTGGTCCTGCGAAACCACATTTGGCTGACCGGCGCGGTGGGAACTGCAATTGTGGCCGGGTTTGTTCACCTCGTCGCCCATACTGTCCCGGGTGTAGGCATAGCCGTGCCCGTCATCGCTCCGCCGCTGGTTACGGCAGTCGTGGCGGTCCTCCTATCGCGGAAAGCCGCCGCCCCGCTGGCCTACGTTAGCGGCAGCCTTGGCACCTTGATCGGCGCCGATCTGCTCAATCTCGACAAATTGCATGGCCTCGGCGTGCCGATCGCCTCGATTGGCGGCGCAGGCACATTCGACGGCATCTTCGTCACCGGCATTGTGGCCGTGTTGCTCGCCGGCCTGCGCGGGCCATAAGCCAGTCGTCCGGGCTTTGCCGGTTTCTTTCCGGCCTGATGCGCCAGCCGAAGGATTTTCAAATGGCCGATCTTCGACACCAGCGTCCGCTCGAACCCGAAGTCCATCGTAATCTCGAAGGGCGGTTGAACTACGCGGGCTATCTCTGCCTCGATCGGCTTCTCAGCGCTCAGAATCCGCTGAGCCGCCCGCCCCATCATGATGAGATGCTGTTCATCATCCAGCATCAGGTCACTGAGCTTTGGTTCAAGCTGATCCTTTTTGAGCTCCGCGCAGCGCGTGAGCGCATACGTGCGGACGACCTCGATCCGTGCGAAAAGATCCTTGCGCGGGTGAAGTCGATCCAGAGGCAATTATTCGAGCAGTGGGGAGTGCTGGAGACGTTGACGCCCAGCGAATATGCCCAGTTCCGGCATGTGCTGGGGCCGGCGTCGGGGCTTCAGTCAAGCCAATACCGCGCCATCGAGTTCGTCCTGGGCAACAAGCAAAGCGAGCTTTTGGAGCTTTTCACCTATGATAGGGCGGCTCAACGTGAACTCTATGCCGAGCTTGAGAGCCCGAGCCTTTATGACGAGTTCCTGCGGCATCTGGCCAGATGTGGGCATGGCATTCCCAAAGCCTGCCTCGAACGTGTGTGGTCCGAGCCTTACCGCCCAAATCCCGATTTAATCCCGGTGTTTCAGCGCATCTATGCCGCGCCCGAGGACCATTGGGCCGCCTACGCCATGTGTGAAAAACTCGTCGACATCGACGAGCTGTTTCAGCTCTGGCGCTTCCGGCACGTGAAGACCGTCGAACGCATCATCGGCTACAAGCGCGGAACGGGAGGATCCTCAGGCGTGGCGTTTCTGAAGAAGGTGGTGGACCTCGCCTTTTTTCCCGAACTCCTCGATGTGCGCACGGCGATCGGGGTTGCGCGATGATGGAAATCGCCGCCGCTGTCGCGGCCTTGGGGGAAGGGCCGCTTCAGGAAGCGGAGCTGCGCCGCCAAATCGATCCCTTGTTCGCGCGCGTTCTGCGAGAGACTGCGGACCATATCTATCTTGCCAACCACTCCCTCGGACGTCCTTTCGGTCGCACCAAGGCAGACGTCGAAGAGGGTTTGTCGCACTGGTATAGCTCCCTCGACCAGGCGTGGACGAAATGGCAGAGCGAGATGCTCCTGTTCCGCTCTCAAGTCGCGGCGCTCATCAACGCTCCTGGAGCGCATTGCATTGTGCCGAAAATCAGCGCCGGACAAGGATTGCGGGCGGTGTTGAACTGCCATGATGCGCCTCTTCGCGTCGTTACGACTCGCAGCGAATTCCATTCGATCGACATGATCCTCAAGGCCTATGCGGCTCGCGGGCGCATCACGCTCAGCTGGGTCGAACCGCGCGCGGATCGCTGCTACACAGCGGACGATTTTGCCGCACCGTTGCGTGCCGGGGCCGATCTGCTGGTTCTATCGATGGTATTTTTTGACACGGGCCAGTTGTTGGCTGACCTCGACG
>JBPYDY010000222.1:0-2191 GCA_051986155.1 Methylocella sp. | reverse complement strand
GTGGCCGAAGGGGAGGACGAAGAGATTCCGGCTGGCGCGGAAACCGAACTTGTTTCACTCGAGGAAGCGGATGCCGAGGAAGATAAAGTTCCTGCCGCGGCCGAAGACGAGGTCCTTGAGGAAGAGGGGGAGGATGAAGGCAATGTCGGCAATCTCATCGACAGCGACATAGGCGACGAGGAAGAGCGCTGACCCAAAAGTTACGTGCCTTGCACCTGCAGGGCCTCGCTGCCCGGCGTGAGGTTGCGGCGGCGCCACGCGCCGCCTTTTTAAGCGATTCCATTTTGACAGCCTGGCTTTGGGCATGAGACCATTGTCCGCTGGACCTGAGAAGTCCGACGACAAGGATTCCCATCGAAAGTGCGAGTTCTTGGCTCCGTCCGATTATTCTGGCTCAAGCCACGGTGTCCTGGCACGAGCCATCCCTATCACGAACGGTCATCACGCGGCCGGTTCAGGCGCGTCAAACTTACATTTGTAATGCATTCGGGCGACGGCCAAGCTCGTCGCGGCGCCGCCGCTTCCCCGTTTCAACTGCACTAAAGAATTGGCCGATGTCACAACCTCAATGACGGGCTGTTGTCTTTGCCCTTGTAAGGTTTTGGCCCGCAACCGGACCGAAATGTTTCACGTGAAACAGTTTTAGAATAAATCTAATTGTGCACGCTTCCCCGGCTTGTGAGTTTAGGCGGCCAAGGATCACTGGACCTTGACTTCGCACATAGCAAAGGCGTGCCTTTGCGCAAGCAAGACTCGGCGCAGATTCTACAATGCTCGTGGCGCTTCGCGTGCCGCAAGCATTCATCGCCACAGCGCCAGCAAACTTCCGCGCAAAGGTCGAACATCACGTGCGAGCCAAGAGTAAATCCGTGAGCTGCAACGGCTTCTCGGCAAGAAGACTTTGGAAGCCGAGATTCTCAAAGAAGCGCTGGAGATTGCGACGGAGTCAAAAAAACGGACGTTGCGGTCGCTGTCACTGCCCAAGGACGGTTCCCGATGACGGCTGTTTGTGAGACGATCGGCGTTGCCCGCTCGAATGTCGCCGAGCGGGCGGCCGGGCGCACACCAAAGCGCAGAGGCCGCCCGCCGCTCCCAGATTGCCAATTGCTGGAGCAGATCAAGGCGGTGATTGCTAACATGCCATCCTACGGCTACGCGCGCGTCTGGGCCATCCTGCGCTGCGAGGCCATTGCCGAGGGACGCGCTCCCGCAAACCGCAAGCGCATTTATCGGGTGATGCGCGCTCACGGCCTTCTTCTCCAGCGCCATGCTGGCGGACGTCCGGAACGCCGGCATGACGGCAAGATCGCGGTCGAGCGATCGAACCTGCGCTGGTGCTCGGATGGCTTCGAGATCGCCTGCGACAATGCCGAAAAAGTTCGCGTTGCCTTTGCGCTCGATTGCTGCGATCGCGAGGCTGTGGGGCATGCCACGACCGAAGGCATCAAGGGAGAAGATGTGCGCGACCTCATGGTGGCGGCAATCGAACAGCGCTTCGGACAAATTAATCGCCTGCCGACGGCGATCAAATGGCTGACCGACAACGGCTCTTGCTACATCGCGGGCGAAACACGCAAGTTCGCAAGGGATATGGGCTTCGAGCCGCTGACGACCCCGCTGGAAAGCCCTCAATCGAATGGAATGGCCGAGGCCTTTGTGCGCACGATCAAACGTGATTATGTCCGCGTCAATCCGACACCCGACGCGAAAACGGTCATTCAATCTCTGCCAAAATGGTTCGCTCACTACAACGAGCTTCACCCGCACCGCGCGCTCGGATATCGTTCCCCGCGCGAATTCATCAGAAGCGGATCAAACCAAAAAACCGTGGAGACCGTGCCCGGTTTTTAAGGGGTTACAACACATCGGGGCCGATGGATAGTGAGAACGAGGGGCGCGGTGCCCGATAGGACCGCTGCCGGGGGTCGTGGAAGGCCATCGTCGAACGTGAGCCGCCATTGAGAAGAGCTGGTCTGAGGGGTGGAAATGGTCTCAGAGGAGGAGACTGTTCTTGCACCAATTGAGGCAAATTTGCATTTTCTTGCCGGTATCTTTCCTTATTTTTAACATGTGAAGGTGCATGCTCATTGAGCGCATCATAATCTCAGCTTTGCTCGCTATCGCGGGAAAGATGATCAGATGATTAAGTTGACCGAGATTGAGTTTGATCTGCTTCGGCAGCTGTACACAG
>JBPYDY010000221.1:0-7919 GCA_051986155.1 Methylocella sp. | reverse complement strand
GCTCGGCCTTACCGTTCGTTTTGGGTGTGTAAGGCTTGGTCCTGATGTGTTTGACGCGGAGCTTCTTACAGGCTTTTGTGAAGTCCCGAGAGAGGTGGCAAGGGCCGTTGTCGGTCATAACGCGCTCGACCTTGATGCCCAGGCTCGCGTAATAGGCCACTGCTGTTTCGAGGCCGGGTATGGATCGCCCGTCGCCTTGGCTTCCGCTTCAGCGGTTCGTCCAAGCGCGCGATCTCTGCTTCGGAGAGAAACCGTTCCAAACGACGCGTCGGCGGCTTCTTCACCCCGCGTACCGGATTGTCGGCGCAATTGCTCGATCTTCTGGACAACCTTTCGCGGCGTGGGGCGGCGCAGCCGGCGTGGGCGTGAGCTACGGTCCCGAAGTCCGGCGAAACCTTCAGCGCGGTAGCGTAACCCATTTGCGGATGGTCCGCGGGCAGACGCCTGCGGCTAATGCGACGGCCTTCGGCATCTGCCCGCTCATCACCTAGCGCACGATCCGCTCTCGACCGTGAACGGTCAGGGCATTCTTATGGATGTCCATTCGGTCCTCCGAGGAATCACTGAAGCTTCGCAACCTCAGTTTCCTCGGCACGGACCGAGTGGACAACCTACTGAAAGCTCACAGTTAGCTATTTCACGACTGCGTTCTGCCGTCGAGGTTGCGGCGCGCGCGTTGCCGCCTTTTAGGCTGCCTTGTCGAGCAAATTGCACCGCTGACTTATCGTCAACCTTGTGCGGTTTCTCAACGTCTCAAAAAGGAGAGATCGGAATCAGCTTACGAAGCTAGTTTGGGTCGCGCGGTTGTTTGCGGTAAGGGTGGGCCATTCCCACAGTACAGGCGCTTTTCGTAACAGGCCTTACGAATTCAAAACGAAGTCCCGCCGCTGCGGCATAATGCTTGATTGCTTGGCGCGAATAGGGCATAGGTTGCAGCTTGAACGGGAGCCGGCTCGATGAAGCTGGCCATTTGTGGATCCGGGCCGATGAAAGTGCGCAACTCACTCAAATCCCTGCGCGCGCGCCACCGCGCCAATAGGCTGGTGCGCCGCCGCGGCAGAATCTATATCATTAATAAGGTGCAAAAACGCTACAAGGCCCGGCAAGGCTGACACCTTCCGCCGCGGCATGGCTTCGTTGATTGTCTGCAGAATGTTTCCGCATTCCTATCTCCTCCGAGCCGCAGCCTTGGCAGCGTTGTTAGCCGGTAGCGGTCTTGCTCATGCGGGCCAAGAATCTGCGCGGCCACCAGACACCGAGGCCGCAACAGCCGGGGCGCTCGAAAAAGGCCTTGCGCCCAAACCGGCGCCGGAAGCGCTGCGCAGACAAAAGCTCGACGCGCTTTTCGACCGCCTGCGCGATGCCCGTAAACCCGAGGAAGCGCAAGAGATTGCCGTGTCGATCGAGCGCCTCTGGCTGCAATCCTCCTCCGACACCGCAAATCTCCTCATGCAGCGTGCCGCGGCGTCGATTGAAGCGCAGAATTTGCCCCTAGCGCTCTCGCTCCTCGACAAGCTCGTCGCATGGGAGCCCGAGTGGGCCGAAGCCTGGAACACGCGGGCAACGGCAAGGTTCTTGGCAGGCAACTTGGATGGCGCCATGACCGACATTAATCGCGCGCTCCTGTTGGAGCCGCGCCATTTTGGCGCTTTGACCGGAATGGGGCTTATCTTGCAAAGGGAGGGCTTTGATAACAGGGCGCTCGAGGTTTTTAATAAGGCGCTTGCGATTTACCCGCTCGCGCCGGATATTCGAGAGCTGATCGATAAACTCACGATCGAAGTCGAAGGCCGGGATATTTAGGTCTAAAGCGAGTTTGCGAGCGTTGCAGGTTCGCAACGCAAGCCGCGGCTGATTCACTCGCACGCAGTCCACAGGTCGCGTGCGGGGAAGTGGCACAGTTGCAACCTGGCATCGCGTAACGCCCGGCCTTGCCCCGTACGAAAGTTCTTCGGAGTGGAATTTCCTTTCCCTGTTCTTCTCTGCGATACCGGCGGCACGAATGCGCGGTTTTCCCTGGTTCGAGCCAAGGGCGCGCGAATCGAGCATGGGCCGAACCTCAAGACCCACGATTTTCCGGCATTCGAAGATGCCTTGCGCGCAGCCCGGTCAACTCTTGAGGCAAAGCCGCGCTCGTTGATCGTCTGCGCGGCGGGGCCTGTCGACAGGCGTGCCGTCAGATTGACCAACGCCCTTTGGACGATCGATGGCGCGGAAATTGCTGTGAAGTCAGGTCTCGACCAAGGCCTGCTCCTCAACGATTTCGAAGCCCAGGCCTTCAGTTTGCCGTTTATCGAGCCCGCCTGGACAAGGCCGATCGGCCCGCCCGTCCCGCCAACGCCGGGTACCCAACTCATTTTGGGATTAGGGACAGGCCTTGGCGTGGCGGCGCTGCTGAACCTCGCAGGCCGTTTCTTTGCCCTTTCGAGCGAGGCGGGACATATGGATTTTGGACCTCTCGGAGAAGAAGAAGGTGCGATCTGGGCTCATCTGGGTGGAGGCCCGCTTGGCAGGGTCAGCGCGGAAACGGTCCTCTCGGGCCCCGGCCTGCTGAGGCTGCACCTTGCGCGCTGTGCGGCGCAAGGTGCTGCCACCGCCATTGCGAGTGACATAGCGCTCGTTGAGGCGGCGCTCGGAAGGCCGGATGGCGAGGAAGCAGCGACTCTGCGGCTTTGCTGGGTGCTCACCGCGCGCTTTGCGGGCGATCTCGTGCTCGCTTATCTCGCCAAAGGGGGCGTGACTCTGGCAGGCGGCATCTTGCCGAGGATCGTGGAATTTTGCGATCCGGCGGCGTTTCGCGCTGCGTTCAAGAACAAGGCGCCCTACGGCGAACGGCTGCGGGGCATCGGCACGCGGCTGATTGACGCCGAGAACACCGTCTTCGCCGGCATGGCGGCGATCGCAGCCCGGCCGCAAGACTTTGCCATCGACTACGCCTTTCGCCTGTGGCGTTAATCCTCACCTGCAATCCGCATGGGCGGATGCGGCGCCGGAATGCCGATTAGGTCATAGAGCCGTGCTCTGCATCGCATCCCCGGCGGAATGCGCTGGTGCCATGCGGCACTATTTTGGCGCAAGCACCATGACCATCTGGCGGCCTTCGATCGATGGTTCGATTTCGACCTTGGCGATGCTGGCGATTTCCGATTTCACCCGTTCGAGGAGCCGGACCCCCAAATCCTGGTGCGCCATTTCGCGGCCCCGGAAGCGCAGGGTGACTTTCACCTTGTCTCCCTCCTCGAAAAACCTCCGGACGGCTTTCATCTTGACGCCATAATCGTGATCGTCAATTCCGGGGCGCAGCTTGATTTCCTTGACTTCGACGATCTTTTGCTTCTTTCGCGCTTCCGAGGATTTTTTCTGTTCGAGGAAGCGGAATTTGCCGTAATCCAAAATCTTGCAAACGGGGGGATTAGCCGCGGGAACGATTTCGACGAGATCAAGTCCTGCGTCCTCGGCCGTCTGCTTTGCCTCGTTAATGTCGACGACGCCGCGATTGCGGCCCTCGGCGTCGATCAATTGTACTTCGCGGACACGGATCTCATGGTTAATACGCAACCCGTCCTTTTGCGGCACGGGCGCAGCTTTCATAGGGCGTCGAATGGTAAAACCTCCTTTTGTTGATGAATCGAACCCGGCTCCGCGCGCGAATCGCGGGCGCGCTTCGCGGTCTCGGCCGGACCCGGCTGAAACATCGGTTGATTGGGCCGTTCTGTCAATGACTCATTGGCGGCTATCACCGCTCCCTGTTACGCCGCACGTCGCCGTAGGCTTTCAGGATTTCGGCGCACATGCGGCCGGACGAATAGTTTTTTTCCACATGCGCGATCGCGCGCGCGGCGAGCTGGCTTCGGGCCGTGGCGCCAAGCATTAATACTTTCGCAATCGCCAAGGCCAGCGCTGGCGCGTCGCCCGGCGGCACGAGGTAACCCGTGCGGGCGGATTCCGGCACCAACGGCGGCGCGAGGATGAGCTCTCGCACTACACCCAAATCGGCGGCAATGACCGGCGTTCCCATCGCCTGGGCCTGGACGGCGGCCTCGCCAAGGGCGCGTGGGCTCGTTGCGGGGATGACGGCGGCGGTCGCTGCAAGAAACGCCGCCGGAACATCGCAGTAACCGGCACGGTATACGACGCCTTGCAGTCCTTCCCGCGCAATCGCCCTGTCGAGGGCGCGGCCGCCCTTGGCGATTTCCCCTCTGCCAGTGAAAAGGAGAAATTTTATGTCCGAAAGCCCGCTTCGCGACAAGAGCCGCGCGGCCTCAATCAATATCGAATGGCCGCTGCCTGGGCAGATTGGAGCCGGCATGAGCACAACCTGCTCGTGAGGCGCGACTCTCCACTGCCGCCGGACATCTTCGACCCGAGCGGGAGTGACACCGCTTGGCGCAAAAACCTGGCAGTCGATACCCCTGGGGATGACGCGGATTTTGCCAGCCTTCTGCGGGCAGCGCTTTGCAGCTAACTCGGCCGCGTAGTTTGACTCGGCAAAGATAAGGTCGCCGCGAGCCAGAACCGAATTGTAGCGCGCGGCAATCGCGCTGCGGCCTTCGTAGCCACGGCCAAAGCAAGTCACCAAGGGTGTCTTGGTCAGCCTTGTGGCGCCATAGGCGATCCAACCCATGGCCGGCGAGCGGACGTGCACTATATCGGCGCGCTCCGCTTCGATAAGACGGGCGAGACAGCGCACGCCCAACGCCATGGCGAGCGGGTTTTTGCTGCATGAGGGCAACGGCAAGAATATTCCACCCTGAGCCTGCACCTCGCCCTTCAGCCGGGCGGTACATGCGACAAGCGCTCGCGCGCCCACGGCGCTGAGTGCCGCCGTCACTTCGATCGCTGCCTGGCACGAAGGCGTCACCTCCTCGCCCGGAATAATTTGCAGGACGGTGACATTGCGCAGGGGATGCAGAGCTCTGCTTTGGAAAGGCAAACTCGTAATCGGCGGCATGGGACCCGCTGGCGCTGCAGAAACCAAAAACCAAGACGAAACTGGTTAATTTTTAGCAACTATGCCGCGAGCAAAGCAGCGACGGAAAATTGCATCGGCGGCGAGTCTCGCGCGGGCCGGCCCGATAGCTCACCGTGGCGAGCCATTCATCAGCCCGCCGCATCCGCCGCGATAATGCCCATGTCCCCTCCGTATATGCGATTTTCTTGCAAAACTTTCCCATGGCGCAGCGATCGCTTGGCCATGTCATCGTCAGTATGACTCTTGACCGGCGCGCATCTGCCGGGGCGCAAGTGACATCGCGCCCCGGCAGGACTTCCTAACCGCAGCCCGGTGCTCACGTCTTCCGCGTGCTGCTGATGGCCCTCGAATATTTTAAGGCCGGTCTCGAGCAGGCTCTTGAGCTCGGGATTGCTGGCGGACGGAATGAGCGTCGTCTCAAGCGCGCCATTCACGGTCTTATGATACGCGACTTCGTTAGCAATATAAGCCTTGTCGAATGCCGCGCCGTTTAGCTAGGAGAGCTCGGCGCGCTTGTCTGCCGCCGCCTTAGTGAGCGCGCGGCTCGTGTCATTGTCTTCCGGCGTGACCTTGAGTTTCTTCACGAGATCAAGCGCCTGTTTATTCACCGCCGTATGATCGTTCACCATTCCTTCGGCAAAGGCACGGACATCTTTATTCTTCAATTTGGGACAGCGCTTGCTTGGCACCTTCGATATCGAGTTGCCCCGCCGTGTAGGCGATGTGGGCGATCTGCGGATCCGTGGGCCCCGCGCCTAGCGCGAACGGAATTGCGCCGAACTTGAAGATTGCGGTAAGCGCCGAGCGCACTCCAGCTTCTCGCATGAGCTGGCTGCGGGAATGGCTTGGGGCGCGCTCGCCGTCTTCCTGCTTAAATCAAATGCTTGAGGCATGATTGCTCCTTTCTGAGCTTTGTTTCCGACCCTAGAATTACATTATTGCACAGGCGAAAGTTTCGCTGCCCGGCGATTCTTTATGATCACAAAGCCAAGGCGGCGGCCTCGCTCCCGGCACGCGGTTCTAACCCGCCGCCGGCGTTCGAGACGGGCTAATTGAAATCGTCGGGCGCGGGCGGGATGGGCAAGACCGACACGCCCTCCTCGATCAAGGACCGCGCCTCCTCATATTTTGCCTCCCCGTGGATCGCCCGCTCCGGAACGAGGCCGTCGTGGATTTTGCGCGCTTCCTCGGCAAAACGCGTGCCGACATCTTCGGCCGTTTCGAACAGGTGCTTACGAAAAGCCTCGACCATTGCCCGCATTTGGAGGTCACGCCGGTTGAGTAGAGCAACCGCGGTTTGGGACCTCGCCTTCGGCGTCGATTCGGCCGGCTCTTTGGCCGCCCGGCTCGCGACGGCCGGCGCCATGATCGCCTTGCTCACCTCCGTCACCCGGCAAAGCGGGCAAACGATGAGGCCAGCCTTCGCCTGCGCGTCAAAAATTGCGCCGCTCTGAAACCAACTCTCGAATTCATGGCCGCGGACGCAACGCAAGGCAAATCTGATCATCGCGCGAACCCGGCCAGGAGTTTGTCGAGCTTGCCGTTGCGGTCAAGCTCGTGCAACTCGTCACAGTCCCCGATATGAATGTTGCCGAAAAAAATTTGCGGAACGGTTTTCCGGCCATGCGCCCTTGCGGCCATTTCCTGGCGCGCCTCAGGGTCGCCGTCGACCGCGATTTCCGCGAATGCAAGGTTTTTTTTGCGCAACAGCGCCTTGGCCCGGAGGCAGTAAGGGCAGGTCGCGGTTGTATAAATAGTGACGGCAGGCATTCCAGTTACCTTTTGCTTGCTCCCTTATATGGGCGCGCGTAGCAAAACTTTTACCGAGCATTGCTATGCTTTGAGAAGCTTTGCGACGAAAGATTTCCTGGTGTTGTTGGCCACCGTTTTAGGCACCCCGGCCATCATTGCTTCATAAACCCGCAGGCACCCCATCGCTCTCTCCGCTCCCCCCGTTCGGGGGACGCCGACTATGCCGCTTAGCCCGGCAGCCGCAAGCTCCGGACAAAACTCTGAAGCGCAAGCCGCCGCTCCTTCCGCGAAGGGCTACAGCCAAAGTGCATAGACCGGCGCACACCGCGAGCGTGGCTTCGGCTGCTTTCCGCCACGAGTAGAGCAGACATCGGCAAGCAACAGGACTGTGTTGCACGGGGCGTAGGCAAGGAGGGTTGAAAACGCGAGAAGGCTCATTCGCATGACGCCAAATGCACGCCGACAAATATTGCGCGCCCTGCCGGGCGACTCAAGCTGCACGTCAAAAAGCGTCAGAAACGCTGCTCGGCTGCGAGCAGGATCGGCCCGTCAGCCCTAAGGTCACAATTGAAGCGCCTGCGGGCTCAAAGCCGTTGACACGTTCCGCTCCTTACGCCAGAAGGGTTTCATCAGTCGACAGTTGGAATAAAATATGTGGCATTGGCGGCGGCAACGCGTAGAACAGGTACCGGATGAGGCGTATCTCGGGAGGAAGGAGGTCTACCGTTCGGCGGTGTTACCGCTAGCGCCCCATTCCGATGATGACGCGCGAGACCGGGGCCACCTCGCGCCTGACCTGGTGATTGGAGCGGGGGCTCCAAGCAAGGTTTGTTCCGCATATAACCGCTTGCGCACCCAGGTCCTTATACGCCTGCAAAAGAACGGCTGGAACACGGTCGCAATTACCAGCCCGTCCAGGGCATCGGGCGACACCCTCGCCGCAATCAATCTTGCGATCAGCATTGCGCGCGATTCCAGTTATACCGTAGCTCTGGTGGAACTCGACCTCGTCAATCCGTCCTTTCGCCAAATCCTGGGATTCAAGCAGCGGCAAGGGATCGCCGATTATTTGCTCCGCAACGTGCCAATTGAGGAGATTCTCGTGGATCCCGGCATCAATCGTCTCGTGGTGATTCCAGCTGGTTCGGCCGTTCCCAACGCTTCGGAGCTGCTGTCTTCTCCAAAGTTGGCTAGG
>JBPYDY010000220.1:0-2593 GCA_051986155.1 Methylocella sp. | reverse complement strand
AGCCGATGTCGGGGAGTCTCCTAGGAGCTCGCTGCTGCCCGGCTGGCTACGCGGCATGCCGTCGGTCGAAAAACGCATCTGCGGCCTCGCCTGCACCGCTGCCACCTTCAGGGAGCGCGGAGTGACGAGCGCCAGTACATCCGTGGTCGCTCGTCGGTACGCTGATGAATAAATATCACAAACCGGCAAAATGGCGCGCGCCTTGCTGACGTGCGCAGCGCATTACGCGACGGGAAGCGGTGATAGATTGACCCGGAAGGGGCAGCGAGCTCGTGTCCTATCGCGCCTATCGTTGCCGCCTTGGGGCCGCCGCTGGCAATGATGCGGGCTATCGCATCGAGGATCAGCGAATCCGAGTATCGAGCGGCGCGGGGCATAGCTTGGCCAGTTCTGTAACCGAATTATCCCGATGGATGATCGGAAAGCTTCGCTATCGCTGTGATGCGGGACAGGAAGCTGAGGAGACCGGTCAAATCAAAATGATACATTTGGGCGCTGATCAGCATGTCATCGCGCACCCGATAGTGCGCCATCGTGTCAGCGGCGATCATACGCCCCTCCGCGTCGCGGCCTCGCATGACATACTTGGCCGCCACGTTTTCACCTTGCGCGGCGATGATTTGGAGATCCATCTGGCGATCTGCTTCGGTTGGTTGAAGTGGAAACCAAACTTCGGCAAACAGGGCTCTCATCGCGGCAATGCCGACGCCTCGATGCATGCCGCCATACGGCAGCCCCGGAGGCCAACGAAATTCGATTTCTGGATGGTAGAGTTTCGCTAAACGCGCGCCATCCCGCCGTTCGATCGCGTCAAACACGTCGCGAATAACCGCCTGGTTGGTCTGTTCAGTCACGGGACACTGCCTTTCACGTCCAACCGCGACTAAATTCCGATCCACTCAACCCCCGTGCCGCCATCCGGACCGTGCATTTTGCTAGCGCCTCGAAACGAGGGGTGGGACGCCATTGGTAACCTCTGGTCCATTCGCGCCGTCCATCCAGAGCGCCGCAAACAATCAGCGCGTTCCCCCGATCAACCAATTGAACGTGCTGAAATTGAGCAGCGCAGGAACGAGGCGCGGGATTGAGGTGCCAAAATGGCTTCCGGCAAGGCGCTGAAACGGCGTGACCATCAACCGTTGGACCAAGACTCCGTGGACAATTGCGATGCCGATACCGATGACACCAGCCATTGTAAGGGCCCAATCGTCCGAGTTCATGACCATCATGCTAAGCCTTTATACCTTGAGCTTTCCCGCGATTTGCGCAACGTGCCGACCTTGAAAACGCGCACCGGCGAGCTCGTTATCTGAAGGCAATCGGCCGCCGTCGGGTTTTGTGATTGTAGATGCACCGTAGGGCGAGCAACCTGTAATCTCATCGAAGGCCGATAGGCCTCCGAAAGAGTACGGCAAGCCGACAATGACCATGCCGTGATGCAAAAGCGTAGGTATCATGGTGAGAATGGTCGACTCTTGTCCGCCGTGCTGCGTGGCTGTCGAGGTAAACACAGAACCCACTTTGCCGAGCAGTGCACCGGTCTTCCACAAGTGGCCCGTTTGATCCCAAAAATTGCGCATTTGCGATGTGACGACACCGAGCCGTGTCCCGGACCCAACGATGATCGCATCGTAATTAGCTAATTCGGGTATGGTTGCAATCGGCGCCGTCTGGTCAAGTTTGTAACCGGATTTCTTCGCGACATCTTCTGGCACTAGCTCCGGAACACGCTTGATATCTGCTGTAGCGCCTGCGTCGCGGACGCCTTCGACCACGGCCTGAGCCATGCGCTCCACGTGCCCGTAGGCGGAGTAATACAGCACGAGAACTTTGGTCATGATGGAACTTCCTTTTGCGTGATGTCACATCTGCTAGACGAGGCAGGTAGTCCTGGTGTGACATGGGCTGGCCCCGCCAGCCATTTCAAAACGATGGCCATCGCAGCGCGACAACAAGCGGCAGCCGGGCCACGCCGTTGACAATGGCGGGGCGCGCCGCAAGAGTGGCGAGCCTATTGTCCTTGCGCGCAATTCCTTCGAGAAGGCGCAGGATCTTGTCGGCGCCGCTGATCGGATTGAGCGCCGCAACGCGCTTGCCGCGCCGTCGGTATAGAGCGCCGCATCTTCGGCCAGCAACTGAATGAGTGCTTTGGTATCGGTGGACGCAACGGCGGCCTGAAAGGCGGCGGCGAGGCGGTGGCGCAGATCGTTGGGGGCGGCGTCGGCCGCCCTTTGCTTTCACCGCCGCTTCCTTATGCGGCGGCCTCGCCGAAAGGGCCAAGCTCGCGCGCGATACGCTGCACAGTGCCGGTGCCGACGCCGACCTTCAACATGCCGTTGCCAGCCTTCAGGAGGCCCAGGCCAATTTTGATCTACATCAATGCGCCCTTTGACGAAGTCCTGTCACGCTCGGTTTGAGGGGGACTGCCCCTGAAGATCAGTCGGTTCGCTTCTGCAAAAAGTTCCAGGAACCGGAAATCTGATGGGTAACGCTCATGGACAATCTCTTCGAGGTGACATCATGAAAAAGCTTCTAACAGTTCTCCTTGCGGTAGGAAGTATTGCCACCGTGGCGGTGGCGACGTCGAGTTCGG
>JBPYDY010000219.1:0-8301 GCA_051986155.1 Methylocella sp. | reverse complement strand
AAAGCCCTAAAATTGGATGTGTATCTGGTTCCATTTAGAGGCAGCGGAGAGGGTGCGGTCTTAGAGCTTGGCGGCGCCGAAATCCGTTGATGGTGCAAAATTAAATCATCACCGTTGTTTGCGCGATACCGCGGGGTTCGTGCGCAGCTGGCGGGTCACAATTGAGCCAATTAACCCCCCAGCTAAAGGCGCGAGCAAGGCTTACCCGAATTCGCCCTGGTTGAAGCCGGGTATGCTTTGCAAAGAGGCGTTTTCGGCAATTTCTTTCATTGCACCGGCGATCGCCCTGATCGTTTCGTCAATCTGTTCGGCGCCGTGTTCGGATGTCAGAAAGAAGCGCAGCCGCGCGGCTCGCTCAGGAACCGCAGGATGGATGATGGGCTGCACATTGATCCCCCGCTCATAAAGCTTCTGGCTCAGTGCAACGGCGCGCACAGAATTGCCTGCCATGATGGGAACGATCGCAAGGCCGGCGCTCGTTCCCGTGTTCCAGCCGCGCGCCTTTGCCGCTTCATAAAACCTCCGGCTGATCGCGTGCAGTCGTTCGACCCTTTCGGGCTCGCGGTGCAGAATGGCAAGGGCCGCGTGAGCAGACGCCGCGAGCGGCGGCGGCAGCCCGACCGAGTAGACAAACCCGCCTGCAAAGCATTTCAAATATTCGACGAGAGCCGTTGGACCGGCGATGAATCCGCCGCATCCAGCAAGCGTTTTCGACAACGTCCCCATCCAGATATCGACGTCGCGCGGATCGGCACTAAAATGCTCGAATAAGCCATGCCCCTTAGGACCGAGCACGCCGAGCCCGTGCGCTTCATCGACCATCAACCAGGCCTTATGCCGCCGCTTGATTTCGACGAGCTTTGGCAGATCCGGAATATCACCGTCCATGCTGTAAAGGCCCTCGACCACGATTAAGGCGCGCTCAAACTGATGGCGTATCGATTGAAGCAGCGCGTCGAGCGCGGCGGGATCGTTTTGCGGGAACGAGCGCCGCTCGGCTCGGGATAAAGCCGCGCCGGCAAGAATGCTGTTGTGCGCAAGGCTTTCGTGGACGATGAGATCTCTTGGCCCAACGATGGCGCCAATTGTCGAAACATTGGTTGCGTGACCGCTGACAAAAACGGCGCAATCCTCCTGGCCATAATGTTGCGCTAACGCCTTTTCGAGTGCCTGATGCCCGGGGCGTTCACCCGCGACAAGACGGCTCGCCGATGCCGAAAGGCCGAATTGGTCAATCGCCGCATGCGCGGCCGCGCGCACATCGGGATGATGGTTGAGGCCAAGATAATCGTAAGACGAATAATTGATGAAATGGCGCCCGCCGATGATTGTCGTTGCGCCCGCCGCGGTTTCGTGGAGACGAAAAAAGGGGTTATCAAGTCCGGCCAAAGCCGCCATGGATCGCTGCAGTTTCAACTCCCGGTATCCGGGCAGATTCTGGAAATCCACCGTGCCGTCCGGGCTTGGGGCGGCAAATTCCTTGGCGCTCGGCGGCTTGGAAATGGGCGGCTCGGCATCGAGCCGATTTTGCACCATTTGACCGAGCAGTTTTAGGCTCTCTTCATCCAACCCGCCGCGACTACGTGCCTTCATGCGAGATTCTCCAGGAAAAGGGAGGCCTTGTTTCGGCAATGCGACGCCGGTTTCTCCCGCCGATGTTGTCGCCAAGACGAGACTTTGTTTTTGTTCCCTACCGTTTTTTTAACCGAGGTTCAAACAAGCAAGATGCAAAGGGCATGCGAAAATCTGGTTTTTCCGGCCTGCCGGCAGCACGCTAGTTGGCGAGTTCGGGAGCGTCGCTTGGCGCAACGGCCAGCAGAAGATGGTTTGGGACAATTCCTTACTCCAAATCCAGCCCCTCCATTGACGAGATTTCGATCCCAAAGCCCGAAAGGCCGACATAGGTCATGGGCGCCCCCGTGCGCAGACGAATCGAGGAAATTCCAAGGTCGCGCAGGATTTGCGCGCCAAGACCGATATCCCGCCATTCCTTGGATCGCTTCGTTCCGGAGTCCGGCTTTTCAGCCTTAGCCGCTTGGATCGGGACACCGGCCGCTCCATCGCGCAGAAATATGAACACGCCGCGGCCAGCTTTCTTGAATGAAGCGAAGGTCTTGCGGATGCTATCGCCGCCAGCGATCACATCGGCAATGATATCCACGCGATGCAGCCTTGCAGGGATGTCGCGGCCATCGCCGATCTCGCCTTGGACAAAGGCAAAATGCTGCACCTGGTCGAAGGGCGTGACATAGGCATAGGCGGTCAGCGGGCCGCTCGTGCCCGTGACCTTAAAGCACCTCACCCGCTCGATGATTTTTTCGCGCGCTTGACGGTGAGCGATAAGGTCCGCAACCGATGTCCTTTTCAAGCCGTACTTCGCGGCAAAGGCTTCGATCTGGGGCCCGGCCATGACGCTGCCATCGTCATTGGTGAGTTCGCAGATAACGCCCACAGGTGGAGTGCCTGCGAGGCGGCAAAGATCGACAGCGGCCTCGGTATGTCCGGAGCGCATGAGCACTCCGCCTTCTTGCGCGATCAGGGGGAACACGTGTCCCGGGCGGACAAAATCTTCAGCGCCCGAATTGCTGTTGGCGAGGCCGCGAACCGTATTGCTGCGTTGCTCGGCGGAAATCCCAGTCGTCAACCCATGCCTGACGTCCACCGAGACGGTAAAAGCGGTGCCATGCGGTGCTTCATTGGCGGCAACCATTGGCTGGAGATTGAGCCTTTTTGCATCGGCTGCAGTGATAGGCGCGCAAACGATCCCGCAGCAGTTGCGGATGATGAAGGCCATTTTTTCCGGCGTGCACAGGGATGCGGCGCACACCAGATCGCCCTCGTTTTCACGGTCGTCGTCGTCGGTGACTATGACGATTTCGCCGCGGGCAATCGCTTCGATCGTCTCCGTGACCGAATGGGACATGGCGGCAGCCTCCTCAAACTCCCCCGTCCGGAGAACGTTTGGTGTCACAGTAACCTTGGGCAATGATCGCGTCTGCCCCCGCCTCGGCGGCGCGCAGCGCTTCGGAAAGCGTCGTGGCGGTTGCAAACCAGGCTATGCCGTTGGCCTTGAGATCCTGGACAAAAGCCGGCGGGAAGAGCCCCATGATCGAGGAAACGGCTCGGGGTTTTGCCGCGAGAAGGGCGGCACATTGCGTGTTGAAATCAGGCGGCGTTGCGTCCCCAACCTCGGGCGAGATCTTGGGACCCCATCGCTCTAAGAAGCGCCGGAGCTTTTCTTCCGCCTCGGCATAGCGCTCGGGCGGCGGATCGGGAACCCAAAGATTGAGCTGAAAGCTGCCGCGCGACTCGCGCCGGAAGCCGTCGACCCACTCCGCAATCGCCTCTGGCCCGCTCAGAACAGCGCCCATCGCGCCCATGCCGCCCGAATTGGCGATCGCCGCGCTCAAAGCCACCGGGCAGGCGCCTGCCATCGGCGCGAGCAATATCGGGACATTGAGCCCATAGCGTTCGCAAAATTCTTTGGCCCGGGCGCGGGCGGACGATGCGGGAGATGGAGGCATCACGCTCACCCCATTTGCGCGAACGGCCATTTGGCGCTTGCTCCGGTCTGCGCGCGATGGCGCAAAAACTGATCGGCAAGCACGCAAGCCACCATCGCTTCGCCAACCGGTACAGCGCGGATTCCGACACAGGGGTCGTGGCGGCCCTTGGTCACGATTTCGCGCTCGGCGCCATAACGGTCGACCGTCCTGCGCGGCTGCAGGATCGAAGAGGTAGGCTTGACGGCAAAACGGGCGACGATTGGCTGGCCGGTGGAAATGCCGCCGAGAATGCCGCCCGCGTGGTTAGACAGAAAGACCGGCGCGCCGTCCGCGCCGCGCCGCATCTCGTCCGCATTGGCCTCGCCTGACAGCTCCGCGGCCGCAAAACCGTCGCCGATCTCGACCCCCTTGACCGCATTGATCGACATCAAGGCACTCGCAAGTTCGGCATCGAGCTTGCCATAGACCGGCGCGCCCCATCCTGGCGGGACATTGTCGGCTACAATTTCGATAACCGCACCGATCGAGGATCCAGCCTTGCGAATTCCGTCGAGGTGGCTCTCATAAAGAGCCACCGCCTTGGCATCGGGGCAAAAGAAAGGATTTTTGCCGCACTCCTCCCAATCCCAATTGGCGCGATCGATTTTGTGCGGACCCATTTGCACCAGCGCGCCGCGAATTGCCACCGGCGCAATAATTTTGCGCGCGATCGCGCCAGCAGCCACGCGCATCGCGGTTTCGCGCGCGGACGAGCGTCCCCCGCCGCGATAATCTCTTATGCCATATTTGACATCGTAGGTGAAATCGGCGTGGCCGGGACGATAGACGTGTTTGATGGCATCGTAGTCTTTCGAGCGCTGGTCGGTATTTTCGATGGTTAGCCCGATGGGCGCGCCAGTCGTGACCTGGCACTTCGTTGTCTCGTCACAAAAAACGCCGGAAAGAATTTTCACCTGATCGGCCTCTTGGCGCTGGGTCGTGAACCGGTTTTGGCCGGGGCGGCGCCGGTCAAGGAAATATTGGATATCCCCTTCGTCCAGCGGGATGAGAGGCGTGCAGCCATCGACGACGCAGCCAATCACCACCCCGTGACTCTCGCCAAAGGTCGTGACCCGGAAGAGATGGCCAAAAGAGTTGTGAGACACGGAATTCGAATGGAAGAGGTATTCGGCCGGAAAAATGCACCGCCAGCTTTACCAAAAGCCGCGCGCCTCGTCTGCAAGCGATTTTGCGATCTGCTCTTCTGTGCGGCCTAACCATCCGCGCTTCCGCCTGTACAAATACTTTCCGGCGTAGCGGTACAGCCTTTGGTCGCGGTCGCGATGCGGGCCTGTGGCGGCCGCGGTGGCAATTCCTGAGGCGGCAGCGCCGGAGGAAGTTCTTGTGGCGGTAAGTCCGCTGGGATTTCCTGGGGTGGCTGAGGAGGCAAATCCGATGGACGCTCGGGCGGCAATTCCTGGGGAGGCCGCGGCCTCTGGGGCGGCTCTTGTGGCGGCGGCGGCAATGGCGGGCGAGGCTCATTATTGCGCATGCCAACGCCCGTAGCAGTTACCCCGGGTCAATACTCTGGGTATGGGCAATGCGCATTTTCATTCTGGGCTCCGAGCGGCCGCCTCACCAAATCCATAGCGCGGCGCAATAGCAAAAGTGCCACGAAGGCAGTGGCATTGATCAGAAAAATGCGCAGGATGATCGCAGGGGCGAAATTCGAGAGGCCGGTCGCGCTCATTGCGGAGATCGCAAAAAGAACTCCCTCGTAAGCGGCAAAGGCAGCCATAAACGCCGCGCCTGCGCGGATAAAGCGATCGCTCTGCGAAAGGCAGCCGCTCCCCCATCGTGCGGCGAGAGTAGCACCAAGCGCCGCGGCACCAAGAGCCCCGCCCCACGCAAGAGCTCCGCGCTCCAGCGGGTAATGGAGAACGGCGAAGCCGATAAATTGGTTGACGAGCCACACCGCGGCGATAACAACCAAAGCGTCACGCCGCCGGAGGGTCACCGCTCCAATCGCAGCGAAGGCAGCCAGCGGCACCGCGCAGGCGAAGCCGAGACTCAAAATGGCGCTGGAAAACGCGAGCGAGCCGATCCAAAGCGGACGGTGCCGCTCGAACGCGACCAAGAGCTGCGCCATTTTTTCTCCATTTCGATGACGGCAAGCGATTTCAGCACCTTAGGCCACTCTGGGTCAAGCGGCAATGATTGCAACGAAACACAGGAACAGGCACCAGCCTTGGCACGCCGGTCGGCAGCCAATGGCTCACATCGTGTCGAGAGCCGAAATTGTCTCTTCTAATTTGGGCAATTCACGTTCAGCGAGTGACCGCAGCTCGGCATCTCCCTCAGCTTTGGCAACGTCGCGATACAGCGTTTGAAGCTGAGCCAGGCTCTCCTTGACGCTCGAGACATAAAGGGCATCGAAGCCCGGACCGCGCAAGTGCGAGAGCTGCCGCAAGGTGCTCGCCTGGTCAGGCAGCAACTGCGGCGCCGATAGATTTGGGCCACCTGCGCCGCCCCCTGCAGATGGAGACCGGCGCGCGATGACTGGCCCGATCACATTTACCCGCTTGGTCAACGAATTGGCCGCGGATGTTTGGTCTTTGGCGAGATCACGAGCGATTTCGCGCAGCTTTCCGTTTTGAGCATGGGCAGTCGCCATCCGGCTCGCCGCGGCGACAAAATTTGCGTTGGGAATTGCCGTCGCTATAATTTTGGTAATTGGTTCGGCTGGCTGCGATGCGGCCGGCGCCTCAGACGGCGGCTCTGGCTGAGCGTCAGCGGTCGCGGCAAGCGCCAAAAGGCCCAAGGCCGCGGCCGATAACGGTGCGGTCATCCGACCGGAACGTAACTTGCGAACGGCGAAGTCATAACCCCTGGCGATGCCGGCCGGGCCTCCCAACACCTCGTTTCCCTCTTTCGCGAGGGCGATCACCGCGGTGGCGGCGAACGAACTGATGTTTGGAGGCGGCCACGAGGCGGTCTCTTTCGTCGCCCCAACACCTCGGATGGGCGTGAACACGACTCCGGCTCCGGTGATGTCTCGGAGGTGTCGAGCAGCGCTACGCTGGGAGGGCCGAATCTGCGTCCGCATCGCTAGCCCTTGATTTTTATGCAATTTTGGAGCGGGCGAAGGGATTCGAACCCTCGACCCCAACCTTGGCAAGGTTGTGCTCTACCCCTGAGCTACACCCGCATCCGCGCGCCCTCGGCAGACCCGATTATATGGCCCAAACGGCTCGCCAATGCAACAGATCGTGCGGGGCTCCTTTCACGTCAATTTTTACAAGATCTTTGGTCTGCTTGGCGAAGCAAACCTTGCGTGCGGGTTGGGCTGCCCGGGGCTGAACCGCTCGGCGCAGACCGGCCTCCAAAAGCGTGCTACTCTCGATGTCTCGGAACGAATTTGGAGAGGTGTAATGAACGCGGTTCGTGACGTTGCCGTTCTGGTCGGCAGCCTTCGCAAAGATTCGATCAACCGCAAACTGGCCCATGCGCTGGCGGAGCTTGCCCCGCCTGCGCTGAAGCTTGAAATTATCGAGATCGGCCAGCTCCCGTTGTACAATCAGGATTCCGATCAAGAACCCCCAAAAGCCTATTTGGACTTCCGGGCGCGGTTGAAGGCGGCCGACGCGGTCCTCTTTGTCACCCCCGAGCACAACCGCTCGGTGCCTGCGGCCCTAAAAAACGCGATCGACGTCGGCTCGCGGCCCTATGGCGGTAGCGCCTGGAATGGCAAGCCCGCGGCCGTGATCAGCGCCTCGCCGAGCTCGGTTGGCGGATTTGGGGCAAACCATCATTTGCGCCAGTCGCTGGTGTGGCTGAACGTGCCCGCGATGCCGCAGCCCGAGGCCTATGTCGGCGGCGCGGACAAACTCTTTGATCAAAGCGGCAATCTCATCAATTTCGCAACCCGCAATTTTTTGCAGAATTTTGTCGAGGCTTTTGCAAATTGGATCGAGGTCCAAATCAAAGCGTGAGGCAACCATGAGCGAGCAATGGCAGTATCAGATACGGATTTATCTCGCCGATCAGTTTGCGGAAATGACGCGAAGCGATCCAGGTAATGCAGTCCTCAAACCGCTGATGGAAATTCTGGCGAAGCATGGCGCGGAGTTAAAATGCCAGTATGACGCGTTCGCGGGCTATTGCGCCGAGGCCGAAAGGCATGGCTCCGAAAAATATCCGCTCTACAAATGGACCAAAGCGACGATCGAGAACCCCGAAAAAAAAGCAAAATATCTGAAGTCTTTTACGCTCTATCTGGCTGGCCAGGAAGTCTACGCGAAGGAGCTAGCCGACGCGCTCGAGGCCGATTTGCAGCCTCTCGCCGGCGGCGCGCTGATCACACGTTTGACGAAGCACGATACCAACCCCGCCAACAACCCTCAGCCGCCGGCCCGCTACCGGTGATTGTTACCAATCGGCCAGCTGTCATCTTGCCGTCGTATTGGATACGCTAAAGTGGCAACGTCGTCCTTTCCTAAGAGAGGAACACCGGAAATGGCACAGTCACCGAAGCACCCCGCAAGTGAGCACCACCACCGAGCCGCCGGTCACCACGCCGCTGCCGCGCATCATCATCATCAGGCGGCCCATCATCACAATATTGGTGAGCACAAGGAGGCCAAAGAGCACGCAACTGCGGCTCACGAACATAGCGACCTCGCCCACCAACACACAAAGAGTGCTCACGAGCATTCGCATAAGTGACTTGAGACTTCTATTTGGAGATGGCGGATCAAATCCCACCGCGCGTCTTGGCGGTAATTCAGGGTTCCGCCTGGGCTTAAGGGACAGGTGG
>JBPYDY010000218.1:0-3142 GCA_051986155.1 Methylocella sp. | reverse complement strand
GGCCGCAAGCAACTCATGGATAGGATATTTTTTGTTGAGCGGCACGAGTTTGTCGCGGAGTTCGTCGCGCACAGCATGAAGCGAAATGGCGAGCATGGCGCCTGTGGTCCGGCCAAGCTCCTCCATGCGCGGCACGACGCCGGCCGTCGACACCGTGATCCGGCGTTTCGAGAGCGCAAGCCCGTCCCCATCGGCGAGCACGAGGACGGCGTCGCGGACATTTTCCAAATTAAAAAGCGGCTCGCCCATCCCCATGAAAACGATGTTAGATACGGCGCGAAAACCTTCCCCCGGCACGAGACCATCTTGTGGCGGCGGCAACCCGGGAAAGTCACCGAGCCGTTGGCGGGCAATCAAGACTTGGCAGATGATTTCGCGCGCTGTCAGATTGCGCACGAGTTTTTGCGTGCCGGTGTAGCAAAACGAGCAGGTTAGCGTGCAGCCGACCTGACTCGACACGCACAAAGTGCCGCGATCGCTCTCGGGGATATAGACACATTCGACCTCGGCGGTTTTCTCCCCTGCGCCTGCCGGTTCGAGGCGCACCAGCCATTTTCGCGTGCCATCGATTGACAGCTGCTCGGTCACGATTTCCGGGCGGGCAAGTGTGAACCGACCCGCGAGCTCTGCGCGCAGCGTCTTGCTCACATTGGTCATTGCGTCGATGGAAATTACGCCGGCGTGATAAATCCAATGCCAGAGCTGCGCGGTGCGCATCCGCAGTTCGCGGGCGGGAACGCCTGCGTCGAAGAGCGCTGCGGCAAGCTCGGGCCGCGTCGCTCCGGCGAGCGAGACGCGGCCGCGAGCCGCGGCTTCAAGAGGCTGGTCAAGAGGTTCGGCGAGACTGGACATGGACGATGTGAGTTTTTAGCATTATCCGGAGGATTTCTCTACGATTCTGGTGGATGAGAAGGCTTGCTGCAACCAAATCTTCACCGACCGTAAATGCTGGGTGGCGCACCGGTAAAAGATTTGGACGAGCTTAGATAAATTGACGCTGCTGCGGGCTCGATCGGTCAGCCCGCCTCTCGCTTTAGGACGCTGCCCATGTTAGCTAGCCCCATCCGTTTCGTTCCCTTCCGGGCTACCTTGCTCATTGCCCTGGGCTTCTTGCCGCAGCTTGGCCCTGCATGGGCGCAGCAGCTGGTGGTGCCTCTAAAAGACACCGTGCCCACCATCACGACGAATGGCGAAGCCAGCGCGGAGGTTGTGCCCGACATCGCGACCATTGCGTTTGGGATCGACACGGAGCGCCCAAAGGCCGCCGATGCGGCGCGCGAAAATGCCCGCGCGGCACAGGCAATCGTCGCCGAGATCAAGGCGCAAGGAATCGACGCAAAGGATGTCAAGACAATTTCGGTGACGCTCGCTCCGGCATACGACGAGGTTCGGGACGCCAATGGCTATGTCACCAAACGCACCCTTCGAGGTTACAGTGCGAGCAATTCGCTCAAGGTTCGAATCAAGGATATCGCCAAGGTCGGTGCATTGGCGAGCCAAATGCTGGATAAGGGCGTCAATCGGTTTTACGGGATCACCTATGAATATTCGCAGAAGGACGAAAAATATGATTTGCTTCGCACAGAAGCTGTTCAAGATGCCCTGCGCAAGGCCAACACTTATGTTAACGGGCTTGGGATAAAGCTCGGGCGCGTCTTGGAAATTATCCCGCAGCCACATGCCGCGCCGTTCGGGGGAGCAAATCGAATGTCGGCCGCCGCCGCGCCCGCCCAAGAGGCTGCTCCCACCGTCCCCGTTGAGCCCGGAATCGAGACCTTGCGGACGGAGGCCCAGGTAATCTGGGAGCTCGCGCAGTAGAGGCGGGGTCACCTCTGATTTTGCTGTTTGTTAGCAAGCGCTTCGGAAAGCCGCATCTTGGCCGAGCCCGGTCTTAAAGGTTTTTGCTGGCTCTCATGCGGCGCCCAGCCCGATAAAAAGATCATTTCGAATGTCGCCCGAACCCGGCCGTCATGGTCGGCAAAACGCTCAGCATAAATTTCCGCCGCGCGCATGAAGAAGCCCCTTGCCGATGGCTTGGTGAGCCGCGCCGCAAGCGCATTGGTGGCGCCCATCGCCCGGAGATCTGCCATGAGGCCGAACATGCTGTCGTAGCGGACGGTAACAATTTCGCTGTCGGCGACCGGCAGGGCAAAGCCCGCCCGCTGCAACAGCCCGCCCATGTCGCGCACATCGGCAAAAGGCGCGACGCGGGGGCTGATACCGCCGCGCATCTCCGTCTCTGCCACGGCCAAGGCCGAGCGGAGCTCATGCAGGCTCGTGCCTCCGAGGAGGCAGCCAAGAAAGAGACCGTCCGGTTTGAGGACGCGGCGGAGCTGAATGAGCGCGCCGGGAAGATCGTTGAGATTTTGCAGCGAAAAGGCCGTCACGGCCAATTCAAAGCTTTCTTGCGCGAGGGGCAAGTTTTCCTCGTCTCCAACAATACGAAGCACGGGCTCGTCGCCGGCCGTTTCCAAAATCGGCGCCAGACGGACCAAAGGCCGAGGATGAATCCGGTCTGCGAGCCATGCGGCAAGGCCGGGGGATGGAGTCCCGGAATCGAGAACGTATGAATATGCGCGCTTGATCGTGGCTAGGCGCTCGCCGAAATCCTCGATCGCACGAGCCAAGAGAAAATCTGCAGCCATTCTGGAAGCCGCGGCGCGGGCGAGCCTGCGCCTTGCGAGGCCGCGGTCAAAAACCAGCAAGGGCGGGGCCATCGTCTCAGCTTTGGAGATTTGGGGGCAGCCAGCCGGCAGTTTGCCTTATTGCTCCAGTGCCCGCGTTGCAACTTCCCGCGCCGGTGTTGGCGGCGCCGAGTCCTTAGCTACGATTGGACCGCCGGGTACGCAAGGCCGCCGCGAAAATCCAAAGGGGGAGACAGCCAAAGCTGAGGGCAGGCTTTATTTCAACTAAAAGCCGATTGCCGGAGAGCACTTTGCCGCTGATTGCATAAAATAAGGCGAAAATATGGAATTCTCTCATTGCTCGGCGGGCCTTGGCCGCTGCAAAAGCCACTGTAAGAGCGTCGGTGATGGCGGAGGCGGCCGTGGCGGCTTTGGAAAAAGCGCAAGCGGAGCTTGCTGCAGCGGAAACCGCGGAGGCGGCAGCAAGAGCCGCGCAAGCCGCCTTGGCGGCAATTGAC
>JBPYDY010000217.1:0-2563 GCA_051986155.1 Methylocella sp. | reverse complement strand
TCCAACTGACTAAGAACATCGCCAATGGTATGCCGCACGATGCGGCGAGCGTCAGCAAATAGCCGGATTCGCGATCCGATCGATCTCCAGACGCCGCCTGACCACTGGCTGCCCGGCTTCAACTTCAACGTCGAGGAGTGGGACGCGAAGGGGCAGAGCTATGAGACGCTGGCGATCTGCCGCACGCTCAATCTGGCCCGCGCCCCGTTCGAGGTTGCGATCGATGAGTAGCCCGCCGGCCCGTTCATGATCCAGAGCAGGACGCGGGTGGTGAAGCGGCGGCACCCGGAGGGAGACTGGTGAGAGCTTAATCGGCACGCCGAACGATCTGGAAATGGAAAAGGGGCGGCCAGTGAGGGACGCCCTTTCGATCCCGGCCTGGCGAATTGTATGCCAACTTGAATGCCGCGTCGGCAAGGTCGGCAGGCTTGCGAAGGTCTCTTCGCAGTCTCGCCGCGCCAGTCCGAGGCGCGCTAGGGCGAGTCTCCGCGCCCTGCCGTTTCTTGGGCGTGACGCCGGCCGTCGCTGTGGCTAGCTGGTCCTTTTTTCTCGCGCTGGCCAGCCTCGGCTACTCGCCCCTGATCGTCTGCTGCCCGGATGCGGCGGCCAGATAGGGCTTGCCGCGGGAGCGCGCGACCAATGCCCGGGATTCGCGCATGGTGATGGAGGCCGCGATCATGGCCTCTTGCAGCGATCGGCAGCGGTCGCGCAAATCCATCATTTTCGGGGTGAGATGGCCGAACATCTCGTCAAATCGTGCGAACGCGATCTCGAACACCTGAGCGCCCTTGTCCTCGTAAACGTCGAGACGCCAAGTCCGTGCCTCGGCATTTTTGCCGCCCTTTATAGCCTTGAGCAGCGGCGCCTCGGCATTTTTGCCGCCCTTTATCGTCTTGAGCAGCGGCTTGATGAACAGCGATTTTCCCGTCTTTTCTGCCCCAGCATCGAGCAGTAACTTCAGCAATGGATTTTCCATGTAAGTTGCGATGATGCGACCGTCAGGATCGAATTTACGTTGCATTTTTGCAAAGCGGCAGGGGATAGAATTGCCGATTTTGCCTCCTTGCTTGATAATTTCTCGGTTTGCTGCGGCATCCGCCAGCAAGTCGAAAAATTCATACACATTGTCGAGGATTCTGATCACCTCTGATTTTTTGATTTCTGCGAATTTGCCTGTTTCCGGCCACTTATCCTCGATTGCACATTGCAACTCGCTCGCCGCGCATACCAGGCTCGTGTAATCGCAGGCCGTCTTTGCCTTGTCCGACATCAGAACCGTTCCCGTCTCTCGCGCGCTTCACGCTTCGTGAACGCGACTCACAGATGACGGTTGCATGACAATGCATAAAGAGTTGTGGATAAATCGTCGCGCTCCGCCGTCAAGTTCCCGGTCTCGCGGCCGCGCTTGTGACACTCTCGCGAAGCTCGCGTCGCCGCCCTCGCTGCAACCGCTACATCCGGCGCCTGCGGCAGCCGTTTGTTCGGTCGGTGAACGCAAGGCTTCACTGTGATCGACAACAACCACTGCCGGCCAGATCCGATCCAACATGACGCTAGTCTGCAGAGCCTGACGAGACCATGCGCTGGATGAGGCCATACCGGTTTCTTGCGCCAAGCTTCTGAAAGATGCTGTGCACGTGAAGCTTCACCGTTCCGGGGCTTACTCCCAATTCGCGCCCGACCTCTTTATTGCTCAGGCCGCGACCAACCAGGAGCGCCACTTGGTATTCGCGAGGTGTCAGCCCGTGCAGCCAGTTTTCGGTTGCTATTTCGGCAACGCCAGTCATCTCGCCTCCTCTCACGGGAATTGCGGAAACTACGAACAGAAGCAGTAGTGTGTTTACCGTGCCGTGGAGTGGCCCCGCCTTTGAGGGTCCCTCCAGTCCGAAAATTCCGCAAAGCACCTGCGGCAGACCCTGCGTTGCCTGCGGTGCGAAAGTACCGCACAGCACCCGGCAGACAAACCTTGCTCAGTTCATACTCGTTCCTCGCGTTACAAGAAAAATCCGCAGTCAGGCGGCGTCCAGCCGGCGCCGCCCCCGTTCGGAGCGCTTAGAGTCGAAGATGCAACAATGCCAAGTCGAATTGTCGACAATCCGGGGCGAGTCTTTTTGCTTGTAGTACCAACTATGCGGCAATGCCTTCGAGACGCCAACGAGCTGACCTACGAGACGCTGGCGATCGGCGCTCGCGCTAGCCCGCGCCGCTTTCGCAGCTGCGATCGCCGAGAAGCCCGCCGGCCGTTTCACGATCCGCAACCGCACGCGTGTGCTGCAGCGGCACCCGGAGGGCGATTGGTAGAGCGGAAATGTCGAACCATTTGCCGTCTAGGCCCTTACGTTTCGCCGGTTTGGGATCGGCCCGTTTTACGGTGGTGCACCTGCATGCCCGCGGGTTGCGGAGCCGCACTGGTCGCGGCTTCCGCCGTGCTGCCGTTGCCCCTCGCAGAACTTGGAATGGCGGCTTAGCCAGGCTGGGCCAATTACAGCCTTGTCGAGAAGGCTAAGCTTAATTCAACTCCGATCATGCCGGCGCGAGCGTATTGAATTCAAGGGTGTCCATG
>JBPYDY010000216.1:0-3558 GCA_051986155.1 Methylocella sp. | reverse complement strand
TCCGAAAGGCCGCGGAGATTGCCGAAGAGATCCGGGCTCTGTACGACAACGCAAGCCGTATCGCCATTGATGAGCGCGCCAAACTTCTCAGACGCAAAGACGTCTGGCGGGAGCACGACGGCATCTTCTCCGGCCATTGATGAATAGGTGCGAACCGCCTCGGCATAATGCGGATGGAGGCCGCCGGAGAAAATTGCCTTCGAACGTTTGGTGATACGGCGGGCCATCGCCACCGCCTCGACGGTGGCGGTCGATCCATCATACATCGACGCATTGGCGGCATCCATTGCCGTTAACGCTGCGACCTGAGTCTGGAACTCGAAAATGCTTTGCAGCGTGCCTTGCGCGATCTCCGGCTGGTAGGGCGTATAGCTGGTGAGAAATTCCGAACGCTGGATCAGATGATCGACGGTCGCTGGGATGTGATGATTGTAGGCGCCGGCTCCGGCAAAAAACGGCACCTCGCTTGCCGCTACATTTCTTGCCGCAAGCGAGGTCAACAAACGCTCCACCTCCATTTCGGTCTTGCGCTTTGGCAGGGCGAGGTCCTGTTCGAGCCGCTTGTCTTGCGGAATATCGGCAAAAAGCTCGCCGATTGAGCCAACGCCGATGCGCGCCAGCATTCCGGCGCGGTCCTCGTCATTTAAAGGCAGATAGCGCATTCTTGTCTTCCTCAAATCTGGCGGGCAGAAGCAAGCCGTGCTGAAACGCCCACCCTCTAGGAAATGGATTTTACAAACTCTCGATAGGCGGCCTCATCCATCAGGCTCTCGAGCTCAGCCGCGTTGGCGAGCTTGATTTTCAGCATCCAACCCTTGCCAAAAGGATCCTCGTTGACGAGCCCCGGTGCATCGGTAAGCGCACTATTCGCTTCGATAACTTCGCCCGACACGGGAGCGTTGACCTCGGCCGCGGCCTTGACGCTTTCGATCGTGGCGGCCTGCACGCCCTTCGAAATTTTGTCTCCGGCCTGCGGCAGCCCGACAAAGACGACATCGCCCAATTGGGATTGCGCAAAGTCGGTGATCCCGATGATTCCGGTCTCGCCTTCGACACGGATATATTCGTGGCTTTCGGTGTAGCGTGTGTCCATCAGCATCCCCTGAAATAGCGGTGCGGCACAAAGGGCAGAGGAACAGTCTTGGCGCCAATTTGCTTGCCACGCGCTGCTATCGTCACCTGCGTCCCAGGCGTGGCGAAGGGGGCATCGACGTAGCCCATGGCAATGGGTTGCCCGAGGCTTGGCGCGAAGCTGCCGGACGTAACGTGTCCGATCCTATGGCCGCCGTTCACTATGATCGACGCACCTTCCCGCGCCAAAATCTTGCCTTCGATCAAAAGCCCCGCCCGCCTGCGCGAAGGACCATTCTCGATGACCTGTCGGACTTGGGTGTGGCCCAAATATCCGCCCTCTTTGCGCCTCCGCTTCGAGATCGTCCACAAAAGCCCCGCCTCGACCGGACCTGTTGTCGCGTCGATATCATGGCCGTAAAGGCAAAGGCCTGCCTCGAGACGCAGCGAGTCGCGGGCGCCAAGGCCGATCGGGCGAATGTCTGCATCGCCAAGCAAATCTTGTGCGAAGTCTTGGGCGGCGTTCGCTGATAGTGAAATTTCAAATCCGTCCTCGCCCGTGTAACCGGAGCGCGAGACATGAAGCGCAACGCCATCGCGCACAAAATTTTGCGCGGTCATGAAAGGCATAGCGGCAATCGTTTGGACCGCCGCGGGCAGCAGGTGGCGGGACAAAATTTCCGCCGCCTTCGGCCCTTGCAGGGCGATGAGCGCGCGATGCTTAAGATCAGTCAAACTGCAATCGGCAAGACCGCCTGAAATATGCGCGAAATCGGCTTCTTTCCGCGAAGCATTGACAACAAGAAAGAGCCGCTCGCAGCCTTCCTCATCCGCAAGCCGCGTCACCATGAGATCATCCAAGATATGGCCGTCCGCATTGAGCAGCAGGGTGTAGCGCATCTGCCCCGCAGCAAGCGTTGCCATCTCGCCAGGCACGAGAGTTTCAAGACGCCGCGCGGCATATGGCCCTGAAAGAATGGCCTGGCCCATATGCGAGACGTCGAAGAGGCCGGCCGAGGCGCGCGTGAAAAGATGCTCGCTGATGATGCCGGAGGGGTAGTTTAGGGGTAGGCAGTAGCCCGCGAACTCGACCAGCCGGGCGCCAAGTTTTTGGTGTAGATCGTGCAGCGGCGAACGGGAGAGGGCAGGGACCGCGAGAGCGGCGGAAGATTGTGACCCAAGCATCAGAGCACCCGGCAGGATTTCGGTTTGACAGCCGTGCGGGCTATTTGCCCACCGCTGCCCCCTCTGTCCTGAGACCTGAAAGATTTCCTTCGAGTGGCAAAGAGCCACGCGAAGTTGCCTCCTTCGGTGGGCCTCCCTCTTAAGGAAGGCCGCTTTCCAGAGTGTCACCCCCGAGCGGTCCGTTGGCCTGAGCGTTTCCGGGGCGGTTGCGCCTTCGGCGCCAGCTTGGCAAAGCGGAGCCGGACTCTTCCGCCGGGGTCTTTAGTCTGACGTCTTTAGACTTAACGCATGACACCTTTTTGTCAATGCGGAAGGCGCGAGCTTTCACAGGCTTGCTCGAGTCACTTTGGCACGGTTGAGGGACGCCCGGAGCCGTGGCGCACCCCGTAATAACGATCTCATCTTTGGTCGCGGCATAGAAAATCAGATAGGGATAGGGATAAGCCAACTCGCGGCGCGAGGGACTGAATAAGTGTCTGCACAGCTGTCCGCACGCCCCGGCTGGCGGCACGCCGGACGCGCCCGAATCCGAATCGGCAGAAGGTTCGCTTGCGCCGTTATTCGTGAGGCTCACTGACCGATGAAGGGCTCGGCAGTCGCCGGGGTCGAAAACACCGTGCTGTCCATCAGGACGTGAGATGAAACAACGGTGACGACGCTGATCGCTGCCATGGTCAGCAAGGAGAAAATCGCGGCCTTTTCGAGAATGGTCTTCATAGGATGCCTCCATTTGATCTGGTTACCGTCCGCCCGTTTCGCTGGCCGGCATGTCCCTCTGATAGACCGGGACGAACGGCGCTGCTGTGCGGGCGCGCACCCTTGGAGAAAGAAGCGACTTGAATATGTCGATAAAGCGCGGCTCGCTTTGTGCCATCATCCAAGGCTCGAACGAGCGCGGTCGTAAAAATGGCTGCGGACGACGATCCGCGCTCTCGTGCTTGGCGCCGAATTCGAAGCCTCAACGTAGGTCCGCGCAGATTATTTGGAGCTCCGCGCCAGCGCTCAGTTCACCTTGCTAGCAGTTGAGCTTTTGAGTCCATTTGCTACGTGCGATGGCTGCACGGTGGAAACATTTTTGGAATGAGTCACAACATCCTCGTTTGTGGTTTTCATGCGCCCGCCGGGACGGACGCACCGCTCAGGTCCCTTCGATCGCCGCCGCGATCTTCCTCGCAAATCCGTCGAGCACCTCGGGCTTTTCCTGAACGCCGGTGCTCGGGCGGAGCTCCACGCCTGTCCAGCGGGGAAGGATGTGGAAATGCAGATGGAAGATGATCTGGCCGCCCGCGGACTCATTATATT
>JBPYDY010000215.1:0-4397 GCA_051986155.1 Methylocella sp. | reverse complement strand
CGTGCGGGCGCGCGGCCTCTTCAAAACCGGCAACGATCGCGTGATATTCTGGGCCGCACAGCCAGTCCGGCACAGATTGGCGCAATACCCCTCGCGCGAAATCGCCGGATGCAGCACGGTTGCCCTTGCCGGTCACCACGAGAACGAGCCGCGCCCCGTCGCTCTGCGCCCGTAACAGGAATTTGCGCAAGGCCACAAAAGCTTCCTCGCGGCGCATACCGTGCAGGTCGATCTCGGCGTCGGGAGCAGCACGGCCGCGCGAAAGCTTCTGGCGCAGCCGCCGTTCTATGGGCGCGGGTGGAGGCCGTATTTTTGGCGCAGCCTGCTTAGACGCTCCTTTCGATCCTGTTCCCTTTGGCGGCCGGTGAGCCGACTCGGGGGGATCTGGGATCGAATCCACTTCGGGCTGCGTGCACTCCGCCGTGTAGCCACGCCTCGGCATGACGCTCCGCGTCGCCTCAAACCATAGCTCGAGCTCTGCCGCGCTGAGCCGCCGCCGCGGGCGCTTGGAAGAGGGGGGCAAGTTTTCAGTCACGGCTCCAGGCCTTGTCAGCGGGCCAAAGTACGTAGACGTCGCCCTTGTGCCGAATATCGCCTGCCCTCGCGCCTGCGTCATCCCCTGAGCCAAAGAAAATATCGCAGCGCGCCGGGCCGGTGATGGCCGAACCCGTGTCCTGGGCGATCAAAAGCCGCCGAAACGGCGACGGCAACGGGCTCGACCACGGCAAGTGAGCGGATAGAAAGAAAGGCAAGCCATAGCTCCAGATCGTCCGGTCTATCGCTATCGAACGCAAGGCGGTGAGCGCAATTCCCTGGCCGCCGGTCGGGCCGGAGCAAGAATTCTCCTCAAGCGAGAAGAAGACATAAGATTTGTTCCGGTGCATCAAGGCAAGGCCCGCATCTCCGGGGTTTTGGCCCTTCGCCCGGATCCAGTGCTTGAGTGCGGCAAGAGACATCGCACTCTCGGCGATTTCGCCGCTCTCGATCAGAATCTTTCCGATCGAAGTATAGGGATGCCCATTGCGTCCGGCATAGACGAGCCGGACAAGCCTGCCATCCACGAGGCGGACACGCCCCGAGCCTTGAACCTGAATGAGGAACGCCTCCACTCTGTCGCGCAGCCAGACGAGGGGCTGGACAGCGCCGCCATGACCGCCGCCTTCGATCGCCGCGCGATCGAAATAGGGCATCATCGCAGAAAGGTTGTGAGGCCGGCTCAAGACCGGGGCCGTGAACTCGCGGGTCTTGGTTAGGGAGCCATCGACAACGGGCTCGTAATAACCTGTCAAGAAGCCGTTTTCGGCCACCCGGCGGCACTGTCGCGATATGCGGAAAGGCGTGAAATGGGTTTCAAAGAACAGCCGCGCCTCGGAATCGCCGCGAGGCGCCGGGCGCGGCGCCTCGCACGCGATGGCTTCGAGGCAAGCCGGAGCGGCCGTAGCTTTGCGCAATGGGGGCGATGTAGCGGCGATTGCGGCGCATGAGCGGGCAAAAATCCGAAAGGCCTCGAGGTGGCCGTCGCATTCAAACCCGGCAAGGTCGGCGAAGCTGACCTTCGTACAACAAACCTCCCCCTCTCCTGCCGCTGACTGAGGGGAGACCGGCGCCGCCATGGGAGGGGGAAGGGCTTGACGCCGTCGGGCGGCTAATCAATGAGCGGATTGGGTTGCGCAGAGCTTCCAGTTCGGGTCGCTCGACCTGATATCCCGGGCAAACGTCCAGATATCGTCAACCTTGACAACTTTTTCCGGGTCGCCATCGACTACTGTACCGTTGCTGTCACGCGTGACGGTGGTCATCTGAGACGTGAAATGGATCTTGACCTTGGCGGTTCGCCCTTCCAGCACTGCGTCGTCGACCGCAACCTCATCGATCGAAACGAATGTCGTTGAAAGTTTCTGGCCGCGCCTCTCGCGTTCGTCCAGCGCGGCAGCAAAGCCCTCATAGACGTCGGGAGAGAGGAGCTTACGCAAGACCTCGCGGTTACCCTCGGCGAAGGCGACAATGATCATCTCATAAGCCGATTTGGCGCCGGCGGCGAATGGTTGAATGGCAAAGCTTGGATCGGCCGCGGCGATGCTGTCCAATCCCCGCCATGCGCTGGATCCCGGCTCGGCATAGGGCTTCCATTGCTCGTCCTTGCCCGCCGCGGCAACGGGGCTCTCGGCCGCTCCGGGAAGGGTGACTGGTTGAGTTGCCCTCTCGGGATGCCGGGCCTCAAAACCGCCGGGCGTTCCGGTCGCAAACGGATTCCTTGGCGGTTTTTCTGTTCCGCTGCGCGTTCCAAGGACCGACCGCAGCTTCCAAACGACGAAGGCGGCGAGTAACGCGAAAATGATGGTTGTCATGTCAAACGGCTCTTGCATCGGATGTTTACCGGCCGGGATGGAGTTTGGGCGCTTTGATTACCTGGATATCATGCTATTTCTGGATATCATGCTATTTTATGTGGGAAGAAAAAAGCTGAAATCTAGCCTCAAAGGTGATCCTAATGCTTCGACTCCGGTCTCAGGGCAGATTTGTACAACGCCCCCTCGGCCGACTGCCGGCTCGAATCTTGACCTATTTTGCGCTCTGGCTCGCGGCCGAGCTCGCGGCCTTTGGCGCCGTCGTCCATGCGATCGGTTTCGTGGGCGCCGTAGTCGCCTGTATTTTGACCACTCTCGCCGGTTTGGCAATGCTCCGGCGCATCGGAGTCGCGGCGGCCCTCCAGCTATGGCAGGCAGCTTCGAACGCGAGGGAACATAACGCCTTATCGAGGGACAGGCTGGTCGACGGAACCTTGGCTGGGCTGGGAGCGGTGCTGCTCATTCTACCCGGATTTGTATCCGATTTCGCGGGGCTGGCGCTCGCCGCACCATCGATTCGCGTTTGGGTCATCGAGAGGCTAAACCTTGGCCGAATTGGACGGCAGGGACGCCGCCCCGCTGCCCCAGCGCTCATCGACCTTACGCCGCGCGAATGGTCGAGGCGCGAGGAAGCAACCGGGAGCTCGAAGCAATCGCGGCCGTAAGTTTGCGCGGGCGAGGCTCCGCTAAACGGATTGCTCGTTCTTGCGCGACGGGCTGCGGCGCGGCCGTGATTCCAATACGGATCGCACCAGCGAGAAAAGAGGCGAAACGAGCCGGTTTAAATCCTCGGCCCTGGCTACAAAGCTGCTACCCCGCGTCAACTCCCGGTCGAGAGCTGCCATTGTGGATGCGAGGCCCGGATCGTTGTCGCTAAACCAGACTCGCAGAACCCGCGCCCAGGCAAGCGCAAGCCCCTGCAACTTCAGTGCCCCAACGGGACCCTCGGAGTCGATGCCGGCGGCCTCGAGCATGAAGCGCATGGAATTAAGGACGACCCGGTTCAGCGCGGAGGCGGCAAGGGGATCGCGCCGCGCCCAGTCATATATGGCCTCAAGCCCAAGTTTATAAGGAGCAAGCGCATCCAGCCGGCGCATGAGCACATCGAACAGCCGGTCTTTGGCCGATTCGCCGGCCATGTCGTCGCTCAACGCATCAAGCACGGCACGGTCGATGCGGCGCGAAAAACTCGCAAGAATCGCACCTTTCGAAGGAAAACAGTCGCGAAAGGCGGAGAGCGAGACATTCGCGCGCGAAGCGATGTCCGATATCGTTATGTCTTCCCAGCTGCGCTCGCCCGCGAGCTCCAGGAGCGCGTCGATGATCGCATTCCGCGGCTCCTTGGGAATGGCCGCTATCGTCTTGCCAGCCTCGGCCCGCGCTTCATTTGCGCTGATTTCATCGCTCATAATCTTCTCCCTCGACTGCACCAAAGAAAATCATTTAGTCGCCGCCAGAGCCGCTTCCAAGAGGAAGCCGGCCGGTCGCTTCACCCAGGCGGCCTTCCCGGCATGAGCGGACTTGCAAAAACGGCTGCCGCCGCAATCGCTGGTCTCTGCGTTTCCGCTTCTAAGCCGAAATGGCGCGCCATGATCGGCAATCTTCCTTCGCCGTGGCGCTATGACAAAGCACGCTATGCGTCGCAAAATCTCGCTGGATCCGAATTCCGCGTTCGTGCTTCCTGCAGAACTCGACGCAGGGCATTATCAAGGCATAAACATCTATGGCCGAATTTCTAGCTCTCCGAGAGCGCCGCTAGGTGCGCTGCCAACCCCCTCGCGCCACTCCGCCGGATTTCGAGCGGCGAAGTTGCGGCTTCCACTCCTCTTGATTTTCCGCGAATATTTATGGTAAACTAACTATTATTATTTGACGACCTTTGTTTTTATTTTCTTTTTTTACCAATGAATTTGCCTATTTCTCGAGCTGTTTTGGAGGCGCTGCTCTCGGGCCGCCTCTCCGCAAAGCTGGCGCCACCACTGGCTTTAGAGGGAGCCGCACCGGCCCCGGCCGCATTGCCCGCGGCTCTCGCCTTTCTCATCAACGCGT
>JBPYDY010000214.1:0-2583 GCA_051986155.1 Methylocella sp. | reverse complement strand
GCTCTTATCTCTCGGTGCATGAAGGGCCGCAGCGGATTTCCAAGCTCGGAACGGCCGCCCTCGAGCCTGGCATGATCATTTCCAACGAGCCGGGCTATTACCATGCGGGGCACTGGGGCATCCGAATTGAAAATCTCGTTGTTGTCGAGCGAAGGTCGATCGCCGGTGAAGAGCGCGAGATGCTGGGATTTGAAACCCTGACTCTTGCTCCCATCGATCTTATGCTCATCGATCCAAAGCTTCTTGACGGCGAGGAAATCGCTTGGATCGACGCCTATCACGCGCGGGTGCGGCAGAAAATTTCGCCTCTCGTCGAGCCGAAGGCGCGCCGGTGGCTGCGTGTTGCTACGCGGCCGATTTCACGGCAACCGGCACCAGCGCGAAAGCCGTGGAAAGCCCGCCGATAATGCCTTCTCCTTATTCCCTCATCATCACGACATGTGGCGGCAAGGAAGAGGCCGAGACGATTGCTTTGCTGCTCGTCGAGCGATGCCTTGCGGGCTGCGTCCAGACGCTTGCGATCGAAAGCCTCTACCGCTGGGAGGGCGCGGTTGAAAGGGCGCACGAGTGGCTGCTCATTTGCAAGATCAAGGGAGCCGATTACGCAGTGGTTGAAGCCGCCATCCGCTCGGCCCATTCCTATGCAACGCCCGAGATCATAGAGATTGGAATTGAAAGGGGGGTAGAGACATATTTCAGTTGGCTCGACTCCGCCACCGAGCGGCCTTAGATTCGCAAGACATCTCGACAGTTCTTCAAAGCCGTGGCAAAGACACCGCAACGGACCTATGTCATGCACGATCCGACGAATCTGCAAGCTGATATTCTGAAGCAAATCGCCGCCGCGTCCGATGAGGCCGCCCTCGAGGCCGTCCGGGTCGCCGCGGTTGGCAAAAAAGGCTCGATCTCAGCGTTGCGCGCCGGTCTCGGTAAGCTGTCGCCAGAAGCGCGCAAGGCTGAGGGCGCGGCAATCAATGCGCTCAAGGATAAGGTGACGGAGGCGCTTGCGGCGCGGCGCGCGGTTCTGAAAGAACAGGCCCTCGAAGTGCGCCTCAAATCCGAGGCGCTCGATGTCACCTTGCCAATTGCTCCGCATGGTATCGAGGCCGGGCGCATTCACCCGGTGAGCCAAGTCCTGGACGAGATCGCGGTCATCTTCGCCGGCATGGGATTTGCCATTGCCGAAGGCCCGGATATCGAAAGCGACGATTATAATTTCACGAAGCTGAATTTTCCGGCGGACCATCCGGCGCGCGAAATGCACGACACTTTCTTCTTCAATCCGGGGGCCGACGGAAAACGCAAGCTGCTGCGCACGCATACAAGCCCCGTGCAGGTGCGCACCATGCTTGCGCAAAAGCCGCCAATTAGAGTGATTTGCCCGGGGCGCGTCTACCGCTGCGATTCCGATCAGACACACACGCCGATGTTTCACCAGGTCGAGGGGCTGGTCATCGACCGCTCCTCGCATCTTGGTCATCTCAAATGGATTCTCGAAGAGTTTTGCCGGGCGTTTTTCGAAGTGCAGGACGTCAAGATGCGTTACCGGCCGAGTTTTTTTCCGTTCACGGAGCCATCGCTCGAGGTCGATATACGGTGCTCCCGCAAGGGCGGCGAGATACGCTTTGGCGAGGGCGAGGATTGGCTCGAAATTCTGGGCTGCGGCATGGTGCACCCAAATGTGTTGAAAAATTGCGGGCTCGATCCCGATGTCTATCAAGGCTTTGCCTGGGGCCTCGGTGTCGACCGTGTCGCCATGCTGAAATATGGAATGCCGGATCTGCGCGCCTTTTTCGAGGCCGACATTCGATGGCTCAATCACTACGGGTTCCGGCCGCTCGATATTCCCTCTCACTTGGGCGGGCTGAGCGAGCGGTGAGCTGCGTTAGCTGCGTTGCTAACAACGGCAGACGCGTTTGCATCGTTCGAAAGCACTATTCGACGAGGCGTGCGGCGGCGGCAATCAGTTGCTGAAGGGCTTGGCGAGCCTCGGCCATTCCGCGAAGGCTTCCGGCAAGCTTTCGCGCCCGTAGCCCGTGACAAAAAGAAACGGGACATTGTGGCGTGCGAGTGCCGCCGCGATATCGTCCGCTCGCTCACCCCTCAGGTTGACATCGAGCATCGCCGCGTCGAGCGGCGTGTGCTCGATGATGTCGAGCGCGTCCCTGATCGTAGCGGCCCGGCCCGCCACGGTGGCGCCTGCCTGTTCCAGCGCGGCAACCACATCGAGGGCCACGAGCGGCTCGTCCTCGACCACTAGAAATCGCTTTTCTGCGAACCTGTTAGGTGCATTCCCCGCTGCGGGAGCCGGTCGGCGCGCCGCAATACTGGCGAATTCGGCCGCGGACGCCATTGGAGGGCGATTGGGATCGGCGGCGTGGGGCAGTGGCAGCGGGATTTCCCAGGCAACACCGTCGGCGTCGACCGTCATGCGTGCCCCTCCGCCCTCGGCTTTGGCGGTTTGCTCTATAAGAGTCCTGCCAAAGCCGCGCGTGGCCGGTGCTGCCGCGGCGGGGCCGCCACGGGTAGACCTTCTCGGCCAAGCCCCCAGCCTGCATCGATCGCCAGGCGGCCGATTTCCTC
>JBPYDY010000213.1:0-2918 GCA_051986155.1 Methylocella sp. | reverse complement strand
TTGGTGCCGGAGAAACGGTGCGGATTTTCACCGGTGCGCCGGTGCCGGAAGGCTCCGACACCATTCTGATCCAGGAACACGCCCGCGTGCAGGCTGGTTTCGTCGAACCCTTGGAAACGGTTGCGCCCGGCCGCCACATTCGCGAAAAAGGCGTCGATTTTTCCGAAAGCGAGATTTTGCTTGGCCCAGGAACGCGGCTTGGCGCGGCGCAACTGGCGCTTGCGGCGGCAATGAATCATGCCACGGTCCCCGTTACCAAGCGCCCGCGAGTGGCGATTTTCTCGGCGGGCGACGAATTGGTGCGTCCCGGAGAGGCCATTGGCGCGGATCAAATCGTCGCGACCAATTCCTACGCCATTGCCGCCCTTATCGAGAGCGCCGGCGGTGAGCCCGTCGATCTTGGCATCAGCAAGGATGAGTTGGCTGCCATTGAAACCGGCATAAGCAGCGCGCGCGCATCGGCCGCCGATCTTCTGGTGACGCTTGGAGGCGCGTCTGTCGGCGATTACGACTTAGTCCGTCCGGCGCTCGCCCGGCTCGGCATGGAACTGAATTTTTGGAAGGTCGCGATGCGGCCCGGAAAGCCGGTAATCCATGGACGACTCGGGGACATGATCATCCTTGGCCTGCCGGGAAATCCGGTTGCCGCTTTTGTTGCGGGAATGGTTCTTCTTGTGCCGCTCGTGCGCGCGCTCTGCGGTGATCCCGATGCCGGCCGGGATCATAGCGAACCGGCAATCCTCGGCAAAGCGCTTCGCGGCAACGACAGCCGGCAGGATTATTTGCGCGCGACATTGCAGCCCGGCGATACAGCACTGCCGGTCGCAACGCCTTTCGAGGTGCAGGACTCCTCGCTCTTAAAAATTCTCGCGCAATCGCAATGCCTCGTCGTGCGTGAGTCTCATGCGAAGCCGGCGGCAGCGGGCGACTTATGCCGCATCATCCGGCTCGGCCATTGAAATTCACATTGTTGATGCTCTCATGAACGCGGAGCGCATTATCGACCTCCTCATCATCGGCGGCGGCATTAATGGAGCCGGCATCGCGCGCGAAGCCGCCGGGCGCGGCCTCAAGGTGATGCTCTGCGAGCAAAGCGATCTCGCGAGCGGGACATCCTCGGCATCATCCAAGCTCATTCACGGAGGCCTGCGTTATCTCGAATATTACCGTTTCGGCTTCGTGCGTGAAGCTTTGAGAGAAAGGGAGGTGCTGCTCAAAATCGCACCGAATCTTGTTTGGCCAGCGCGTTTCATCCTGCCGCACGACAAGAGTTTGCGCCCTGCTATCGTAATTGAGGCGGGGCTTTTGCTTTACGATTGGCTTGCGCCGCGCAAGCGCCTGGAGCGCTCGCGGCGCCTCGATCTCGGTACGTCAAAGGAAGGAATGCCACTCAAAAGTAAATTCGCGGCAGGCTTTGCCTATTCGGATTGCCGCGTCGACGATTCGCGGCTCGTCGTGCTGAACGCCGTCGATGCCCGCGAGCGTGGCGCAGATATCCGCGCCCGAACACGCTGCATTTCGACCAAGCGCGAGAGCGGACTGTGGAACGCGACGCTCCTCGATCTGCATGGCGCAACGAAAAGCACGGTGACAGCCCGTGCGCTCGTCAACGCTGCCGGGCCTTGGGCGGGCGAAGTGCTGACCGGCATCATCGGCCGCGGCAACGGCAAAGTTAAACTCCAGCTCGTCAAGGGAAGCCACATCATCGTGCCACGCCTCTACGAAGGCGAGCAATGCTATGTGCTGCAAAATGAAGACCGGCGCATCGTTTTCGTGATGCCTTACGAGACGGACTACTCGCTGATTGGCACAACGGATGTCCCATTTACTGGAGATCCCGCGGCGGCGAAAATTAGCGCCGATGAAATCGTTTACCTCTGCGCCGCAATCTCACATTATTTCCGCAGAGAACTCAAACCGCAAGACGTGCTGGAAAGCTTTTCGGGCGTGCGTCCGCTTTATGATGACGGCTTGGCAAATGCTTCGGCTGCAAGCCGCGAATACGTGCTCGATTTCGATGCGCCACCTGGCCTCGCGCCGCTGCTTTCAGTTTTAGGCGGAAAAGTTACCACTTACCGGCGCCTGGCGGAAGAGGCGCTCGATGGGCTTGCGCCTTCTCTCAATTCGCCGCGGATAGGGCACTGGACTGCGGATGTGCCGCTGCCCGGCGGCAATATGGAAGGCGGCAATTTCGAGCAGTTTTTGAGCGCGCTCCGCGCCAAATATCCTTGGCTTGATGCGAAAACGGCGAGCCGCCTCGCGCGCGCCTACGGGACGCGGACAGAAGTCATTCTAGGCGACGCTCAAAGCGCCTGCGATCTTGGCACGGATTTCGGCGCTGGCCTCACCCAAGCGGAGATCGACTATCTGGTCACCCAAGAATTCGCGCGGACCGCCGAGGATATATTGTGGCGCCGGTCGAAATTAGGCCTGCATCTCTCGCCGGACGAGCGAGCGCGTGTCATTACCTATGTGGATAAGCTCAAATAGCCAAGGAATAACCGTAACGGTATGAATAAGATGCATTTATATTATTTGACATTATTAAATCGTTGATTTAGTAAGGCCAAAGACCACTTGGCTCACCGCAATTTCTACCTTGACCGTCGCACTTGTGTCACACGGTGGCCTCTATACGACCTACCGTCAGCCGCAATCACCATTCCGGCGGGGAGGATATGCTGATGAGTGCGAAGAGTTTCCTGTCCCCGCCGGTTCCGGCCTGCTGGCGCTGGTGTCAGAGGCCATCCATCACCTGGAAGGCAGAGAATGAAAGCTTTAACACGAGTCTTGACGGCAACGGCGCTGGCAACCAGCCTTTGCTCGCTGGCAATGCAATCAACGTCCGCGTTGGCCGACAACGTTAAACATGTGTTGTTGATCAGCATCGACGGCATGCATGCACTAGATTTTATCAA
>JBPYDY010000212.1:0-7586 GCA_051986155.1 Methylocella sp. | reverse complement strand
CTGCCAGAATGGCGTCATGGACCGCATCTTCAAGCCGGTCGAGCCATTGCAATTGCGGCTAGCGCTTGTAGGCAAATTCTGACCGCGCCGCTCTCAAAGTCTGCGGCGGCAAGGTCTGCCGGCAGAGATAGTTTTTGGCGAGGCGTTAGGACCACGGCGCGAGCCATTCGCAACCGTCTGCGCCAGTCCGCTTGTGGAGCGCCATAAGGGAAGCCGTGGCCGAGCACTTTCGGGCTTTCGGGAGCCGCGCTTGCCAGGAAAAGCGCAACCGGTCAAACTGACTTGGACGAGCGTTGCATTTCCGATTCATTTTCTAGCGATGACGATCCTTACCGCCACGCCATACGACGCCGGGCTTGACAAGAATCCCGCCAACTTCGCCCCGTTAACGCCGCTGCAATTCCTGGAGTGGAGCGCCGCGGTCTGTCCGCAGCGCAGAGCGCTCGTCTATCTGGACCGGTGCTTTACCTGGGCCGAAACCCAAGCGCGCTGCCGCCGGCTGGCTTCTGCCCTGGCGCAGCACGGCATCGGCCGCGGCGATACGGTGGCCGCGATGCTTTGGAACACGCCGGAGATGTTCGAGTGTCAGTTCGGTGTGCCAATGAGCGGCGCCGTCCTCAACACGATCAATGTGCGGCTCGATGCGCGTACCATCGCTTTTATGCTTGAGCACAGTGAAGCGAAGGTGCTGATCACAGACCGTGAATTCTCGCAGACGCTAGCCGCGGCGCTCTCGGTCTGCGACGCCCGCCCAGTAGTGATTGACGTCGACGACTGTGGATACACCGGACCGGGCGAGCGCCTCGGCGGGATGGACTATGAGGCCTTCCTCGCGATCGGCGACCCAGCCTATGCCAGATCTGCGCCGGAGGACGAGTGGGACGCGATCGCCCTCAACTACACTTCGGGCACCACCGGTAAGCCGAAGGGCGTCGTCTATCATCATCGCGGCGCTTATCTCTCCGCCCTTGGCACCATCCTTGCGGGCGGCGTCCCGCGCCATCCGGTCTTTCTTTGGACCGCCCCGATGTTTCACTGCAACGGCTGGTGCTTTCCCTGGGCACTGGCGGCGCTTGCCGGCACCGGCGTGTGCCTGCGCAAGATTGCGGCCGCGAGCATCCTTGCCTTGATCCGCGAGCATAAGGTCACGCATTTCGGGGGCGCGCCCATCGTGCATAACCTTTTGCTCGATGCCCCGGCCGAGCTGTGGAATGGAATCGATCATAAGATTACGGCCTACATCGCCGGCGCCGCACCGCCTTTGGCAACGCTCGAGGCAATGGCGCGGCGCGGGGTAGAACTTGCCCATGTTTACGGCCTGACCGAGACCTACGGCCCGGCCACTTTGTGCGCACGGCAGGAGGAATGGCGCGTGCTGCCGCTGCAGGAGGCGGCCGAACGGCTTGGCCGCCAGGGCGTGCGCTTCGTGACGGAGGAGGCAGTGCAGGTTCTTGATCCCGAAACGCTCGAGTCCGTGCCGTGGGACGGCTGCACCTTGGGCGAGGTCATGTTCCGCGGCAACATGACCATGAAGGGCTATCTCAAAGATGCAAAGGCAACGACCGAGGCGTTCGCCGGCGGCTGGTTCCACTCGGGCGATCTCGCCGTGGTTGAGCGAGACGGCTATATCAAGGTGAAAGACCGCAAAAAGGACATTATCATTTCGGGCGGCGAGAATATCTCTTCGCTTGAGGTTGAGGACATGCTCTACCGCCACCCCGCTGTCCTGGCTGCGGCGGTCGTCCCGCAGCCCGATCCCTTGTGGGGTGAATCGCCCTGCGCCTTTGTCGAGCTCAGGGCCAACATGGAAGCAAGCGCGGATGAGCTCATCGCCCACTGCCGCGCGAACCTCGCCCACTACAAGGTGCCGCGCACCGTGGTCTTCGGCCCGCTGCCCCAAACCGCCACGGGCAAGATCCAGAAATACTTGCTGCGCCAACGCAGCCGCGACGGAGCCGTAGAATGACCAAGGTAGAAGTTCCGCTTGTTCTGCGGACCGATGAGGGAACAGTCCGCACGCTCACGCTAAACCGCGGCGAGCGGTTTAATCCTCTCTCATCCGCTATGATTGCGACACTCCGGGCGGAGCTCGACGCCGCGGCTGCAGATCGATCCATCCGGGCAATCGTCCTTGCGGCACTCGGGCGAGGCTTTTGTGCGGGCCACGATCTCAAGGAGCTGCGCGCCCATGCCGGCGACGCTGCATGGCAGCGGCGGCTCTTCGATGACTGCAGCGGCCTGATGATGCGGCTCACACAGATCCCGCAGCCGGTCATCGCCCGCGTGCATGGTATCGCCACTGCGGCTGGTTGCCAGCTTGTCGCAATGTGCGACCTTGCCGTCGCGTCCGAGGAGGCGAGTTTCGCTTTGCCGGGCGTCAAAATCGGCCTTTTCTGTTCAACGCCGGCAGTCGCAGTGGCACGCAACATTGGCTGGAAACGGACGATGGAGCTGCTGCTGACGGGCAAACCGATCGATGCACCGACCGCGCAGGCTTTCGGCCTCGTCAACCGGGTTGTTCGCGCCGGGGAACTCGACGCAGAGGTGCAAAGGCTAACCGAGCTTATCTTGACCCATAGCGCTGCAACGATCGCCCTTGGCAAGCGGACCTTCTACCATCAGTTCGGCTGCTCGCTTGAAGCGGCTTACGACGCCGCGAGCGAGGCGATGGCCTGCAACATGGGCTATGCGGATGCTCTCGCAGGGATCGACGCCTTTTTTCGCAAATAGCCGGCCGCGATGTCCCTCGCTCGAGTTGCGAGCAGTCACCCCGATTCGGCGCCCCTTGACGCTCCCGGATCAAGTCCCGCCGCTCTCGCTATCGACTTTGGACAGAGCCCAAGGCTCGCGAGCTCTTTGGCAAGAAGCCGCAGATCTTGCCAGGCGAGCTTCTTTTGCGCTGGCTGGCGCAGAAGGTAGGCTGGGTGGAGCATGGCAAGCGCGCGAATCTCTTTGTTGGCCGTCGGATAGGCGAGCCAGCGCCCGCGCATGCGCATGATGCCATCGTTGCCGCCGAGCAGCGTTTGCGCCGAGGCGGCTCCCAGGCACACGATAATTTCCGGATTGACAAGCTCGATCTGGCGGCGGGTAAAGGGCAGACAGGCTGCCGTTTCTATCGGTGTCGGTGTGCGGTTTCCGGGCGGGCGCCAGGGCACGATGTTGGCAATGTAGACCTTGGTTCGGTCAAGCCCGATCGAGCCAAGCATTTTGTCGAGCAACCGGCCCGCGCGGCCGACAAAGGGCACGCCTTGGCGGTCCTCGTCGGCGCCGGGGGCCTCGCCGACAAACATGATCTTCGCCGATGGGTTGCCGTCGCCAAATACAAGCCGCGTTGCCGTCGCCTTCAGGCCGCAGCCCTCGAAGCGCGCGAGGCGGTCGCGCAGATCATCGAGATTCTCCGCGGCCGCACCCGAATCCCGGGCGGTCGCTTCTACGGCAGCAGGCATGGCCGCACCCGCGAGAACGCGCGGGGCGGCCGTCTCCCGAGCCATTGCGGGGCCCACCCTTTGCGGGGCTGCAGCCGCTCCGCCGCGCGCCTCGGCAAACCTGTCATGCGGGGCATCGTCAACCGCGGGATCAACGCCCATGTCTGCGTACCAGGCAAGGAGCGCGGCCAAACTTTCATCCATGGCTGAACCGCCCTATATTACCGCAGAATCAGGGATCGAAACCTACCGTGAGTGAAGCCGAAGTCAAATTGCTGCCACGCGAAAGCATGGATTTTGACGCCGTGATCGTCGGTGCTGGCCCGGCAGGTCTTGCGGCCGCAATCCGCCTTAAGCAGCTCGATCCGGAACATTCCGTTGTCGTCATCGAGAAAGGCGCCGAGCTCGGCGCGCATATTTTGTCTGGCGCGGTCATCGATCCGTGCGGTCTCGACGAGCTTATCCCCGATTGGCGGGCGGATAAGGCACGGCCCCTATCCACCGAGGTGACCGCCGACCGCTTCTACATGCTTTCAGAAAAGCGCGCGTTCCGGCTGCCCAATGTCGTCATGCCGCGGCTCATGAGCAACCGCGGCAATTTCATTGGCTCGCTTGGCAATGTTGTTCGCTTCCTCGGCCGCAAGGCGGAGGCTTTGGGCGTCGATATTTTTCCGGGTTTTGCAGGCACCGAGCTTCTTTATGGCCCGAAAGACGAGGTCTTAGGAGTTGCAACCGGCGACATGGGGATTGCCCGCGACGGCAGCCTCAAGAGCAATTTTACCCGCGGCATCGAGCTTTTCGGCAAGTATACGCTCATCGCCGAGGGCGCGCGCGGTTCGCTCGCCAAGGAGCTCATCGCCAAATTCGGCCTCGATCAGAATTGTGAACCGCCAGAATTCGGCATCGGCCTCAAGGAGCTCTGGCGGATCGACCCCTCCTTGCACCGCCCAGGGCTGGTCCAGCATTCCTTCGGCTGGCCGCTTGATGATGAGACCGGCGGCGGCTCGTTTCTGTACCATTTCGAGGACGGCCTTGTCGCCGTTGGCTTCGTCATTCACCTCAACTACACCAATCCGTCGCTCTCCCCCTTCGACGAATTTCAGCGCTTTAAGACCCATCCCTCCGTCGCGCCTCTCTTCCAAGGAGCGGAACGGCTCTCCTTTGGCGCCCGCGCCATCACCGAAGGCGGATACCAATCCGTGCCGAAGCTCGTTTTTCCAGGCGGCGCGCTCATCGGCTGCGCGGCGGGCTATGTCAATGTTCCGCGCATCAAAGGCACGCATAACGCCATCCTTTCCGGAATGCTTGCGGCCGAGCACGCCGCTGCCGCGTTGAAAGCCGGGCGCGCCCTTGACGAGCTGATGGATTACGAGAATTCCTGGCGCGCCTCGGCCATCGGCCGCGACCTTTACAAGGTCCGCAACGTCAAGCCGCTCTGGTCGAAATACGGCACGCGTCGAGGCATATTTTTGGGCGGGCTTGACATGTGGGCGAACGAACTCTTCCGCGTTTCGCCTTTTGGCACAATGCCGCACGGCAAGCCGGATCATGCGTGCCTAAAGCCGCTTTCGGAAGTCATTCCGATTGCCTATCCAAAGCCCGACGGTAATCTCACCTTCGACCGTCTTTCTTCGGTCTATGTGTCGAACACCAATCACGACGAAGACCAGCCTTGCCATCTGCATTTGAAAGATGCGAGCGTTCCGGTTGCGAAAAATCTGCCCGAATATGGCGAGCCCGCGAGGCTCTATTGCCCAGCCGCTGTCTATGAGGTGGTCTACAGCAATGAGGCGGAAAAGAGCGGCCCACGTTTTGTCATCAACGCCCAGAACTGCGTCCATTGCAAGACCTGCGACATTAAGGATCCGGCGCAAAACATCACCTGGGTTCCGCCCGAAGGCGGCGGCGGACCGAACTATCCCAATATGTAGAGCTCTTGCCTGGCCCATCCGCCGGCAACAAACGATCGCGCCTCGATGATGATCGGCCGCGGGCGGCCACGTGACCAAGAAGGCGACCGCGCGTCGAAGCCTAGGGCGAGATTTCCAGCTCGGCCGAAACTTGTCGCAAAAGGCGGCCCGGCTTGCTAAGAGAGGCGCAAATTCTCTCGCGTTTTGGCAAAGCCCCTTGTCGTTTACCAAAGAATGCGCGGCACGCATCATCGCTTATCTCACGGGGGCCGGATATCCGCTCTCTGAGCCCGCAATCCTGCAACCGGCTTCCATCTTTTTCGATTCGGGCGAGGAGTTGCGCGCCCAGCTTTATCTGACAGGCGACCCGTCCGGCGCCGATTATTGCCTGCGTCCCGAATATACGACCCCGGTGCTTGCCGCCTACCTTGCCAGCGCCTCGGCGGGCGAGCGTGCGGCCTATTCTTATTGCGGGCCGGTCTTCCGCTACCGTCCCGGATTGCCGAGCGAATTCATCCAAGCCGGAATCGAAAATTTTGGCCGCACCGACCGGGAGGCGGCTGATGCAGAAATTCTTGCGCTTGCACTCAACGCCGCAGCCTCTGCGTGGAGCGGTGAATCCGCGGTGCAAATGGGCGACGCCGGGCTTTTTTCTAAATTTTTGGAAGCGCTGGACCTGCCGCCGGAGTGGCGCCGCCGCATTGCGCGGGGCTTATCCAAAGGCAGATCCCTCGACACGATCTTGAGCCCCCCAAACGGCGGCTCAGCCGACCATTCCGGCGTGCTCGCGTTGATCGAGGGCGCCGACAAGCAGGGCGCGCGCGCACTCGTCAAGGATCTTCTCTCCATCGCTGGCGTGGCGCCTGCCGGGGGGCGCAGCCCTTCCGAAATCGCGGACCGCTTTCTGGAACAGGCGGCGCTTCGCTCAAGCGCGGGGTTTTCCGCCGAAAAACGCGCGGCTATCGCGCAATTTTTGGCGATCGAGGGCAGTCCACACAACGCGTCCAAAGGCTTACGCGCTCTGGCCGCCGAAGCAAAGCTCGATCTTTCTGCCGCGCTCGACAGTTTCGACATGAGGCTCGCCCATATCGCCGCCCAAGGGCTTGATGTTGCAAAAATCAGTTTTGCCGCGGGCTTCACCCGCAATCTCGATTATTACACGGGCTTTGTTTTTGAGGCGCGTGCGCCGGGCGGCGCCGAGCCTTTCGCCGGCGGTGGGCGCTACGACGGGTTGCCGCAAGCGCTCGGCGCAAAATTACCTATCCCCGCCGTTGGCGCGGCGATTTGGCTCGACCGTTTAGGCGGGGAGGACTGCCAATGACTCTTTTCGCGCCAAAGCCGCTCGTTCTCGCCCTTCCTTCGAAGGGGCGATTGCAAGACAATGCGGCGGCCTTTTTTGCCCGGGCCGGGCTCGAACTCTTGTCTGGCACGCGTGGCTATCGCGGCAGATTGGCGGGGATTGAGAACGTCGAGATCGCCTTTCTTTCCGCCGCCGACATTGTAGCCGCTTTAGCCGCGGGCGACGTACATGTTGGCGTCACTGGGGAGGACCTTATCCGCGAAACAATTGCCCAGCCGGAGCAAAAGGTCGAGCTATTGGCGCCGCTCGGCTTTGGCCATGCGGACGTGGTCGTTGCCGTGCCGCGCGCCTGGATCGATGTCAAGACCATGGCGGATTTGGAAGATGTCGCGGCGGCTTTCCGCGCCAGGCGCGGCGAGCGTATGCGGGTTGCCACGAAATATGTGCAGCTGACGCGGCGCTTTTTCGCCCAGCGGCATGTCACCGATTACCGCATCGTGGAAAGCCTCGGCGCGACCGAAGGCGCACCGGCCGCGGGCAAGGCCGAGCTTATCGTCGATATTACCACGACCGGCGCAACGCTTGCCGCGAATGCGCTCAAAATTTTGGACGATGGCACGATTTTGCGTTCGCAAGCCAATCTCGTCGCATCGCTTGTAGCGGATTGGAATCTTGTAGCGCGGGAACAAGTCCGAAGCATTCTCTCGCGGATCGCCGCCGAGGAAGAGGCGCGCACCACGCGCGAGGTTTCTGCCGTGCTTCCGCGCTTCGCGTACTCCGCTTTCGCGAAAGCCAAGGAGATGTTTGCGGCACGCTTGCGCTATTATGCGGCCGATGGCCGGCTTGCTTTGAATTGCCCGAAGGGTAAAGCCGCCCCGCTTGCCGATTGGTTGATCGCGCAAGGGGCGGCCCATGTCTGCATCGCCGCCCAAGACTATGTGTTTTCGGCCG
>JBPYDY010000211.1:0-4402 GCA_051986155.1 Methylocella sp. | reverse complement strand
GCAGCCGCTCTTTGAGAGACAGGGTGCAGACAAATCAATAGACGCAGGCGGGCCAAAGAAACACCCTCGCCTGCCTTCGCAGGACGGCACAGGCTTCTCGTGGCAGGTAGTATTCACCGCATCTGTGGCGGTGAGTCGGCATCCGCAATGAAGTTAGGACGCCCCTCAGCCTCGCCACCGCCAAGCCAAATTCTCAGGAAACTCGAGCACTCCTCACTGCTCTTTCGGGCAGGAACCGGCTCGTTCCCCTCACGGTGCCGACACTGAAATCCGCGATTAGCAGGCACGGCCGCTTACGCGGCCGCGCTTTGACGCTTACGATGTCCAAATCTTCGTCAGAACAATCTGGACAAGTACCGTCGCGATAAGAATGCTGTTCAAAATGGCGCAGGTGTGGTCGTTCATGCTCCTCTCCCGGTCTGTTTACTCACTTTGGCGTCGCGTCTTCACGATCGCAATTGCTACGTCGGGCTTTTTGCCTCAAAAGTCAAGACAGTCCTCTGGCACGGCGGTGCCCAACCGCTTCAGCCAATTTGGCCACGGCCGCCAACGTCCGGAGTCATGCTCGCAGCGACGCATCGACACTCATAGATCATTTTCGGCATTAAGGGAAGCGCCTTCCTGCCCATCCGGAAGCGGCCACGAGCTGTTCTGTCATCAGCAATCCCAAGTTCCTGTAATGAAACATTTTTCTCTTTTAGGATCCCGGCTGGCATTGGCCGCGCTCGCATGGGGCGGCGCGGCGACCAGCGCCATCGCGGAAGAACCTGCGTCACCCGCCTTGATGCCGGCGATTGCCATGCACGGAGAGCCCGGCTTAAAGTTCCCGTTCAGCCATTTGCCCTACGCCGACGAAGCCGCCACGAAAGGTGGCCGTCTCACGATTGGATTTCTTGGCACCTTCGACAGTCTCAACCCGTTTAATCTCAAGGCCGGCTCTACGGCGCAGGGCTTGAACACCAATGTCTTCGAAACCCTGATGGCGCGTTCGCTCGACGAGCCATTCACGCTTTACGGACTGATCGCGCAAACGATCGAGACGGACCAAGATCGTAGCTTTGTGACCTTCAGGCTTGATCCTCGCGCGCATTTTTCGGACGGAGTTCCGATCACCTCGCAGGATGTCCGTTTCACTTTTGAACTGCTGAAATCCAAAGGCAGGCCGCAGCAGCGCGCCGCCTACTCGCTCGTCAAGTCAATCGAAACGCCGGATGCTCTAACGGTCCGCTACGACCTCGCGGGAATAGGCGACCGGGAAATGCCGTTGACGCTCGCGCTCATGCCGGTGCTGCCGCGCCACAAGACCGATCCAGCGAAATTCGACGAGGCGAGCCTCGAAATCCCCACCGGTTCGGGCCCCTACCGGATCGTCGAAGTCAAGCCCGGTGAGCGCATCATCCTTCGCAAGGACCCGAATTATTGGGCCAAGGATTTGCCGATTCGCGCTGGCTTTTTCAATTTCGATGAGATCGATGTAGAATATTTCCGGGACGCCAACAGCTTGTTCGAGGCCTTCGCCGCCGGCATTCTCGATTTTCGCGAGGAGACCAATCCCGCCCGTTGGGCGCATGGCTATGATTTCCAGGCTATCCGCGACGGCCGTATAATTCGCGAGTCTCTCCCCCTCGGAGGCCCCAAGGGGATGGAGGGCTTTGTCTTTAACCTGCGCCGGCCCCTATTTACCGATATCAGAGTTCGCGAGGCCCTGAGCCTCGTCTTTGATTTTGACTGGATCAACACCAATCTTTTTGATGGCCTTTACGAGCGAACCAAAAGCTTCTTCGATGAATCGGAACTTGCATCGACCGGACGTGCGGCAACTTCTGTGGAGCTTGCTCTGCTCGCACCCTTTCCTGGCGCAGTTCGCAGCGATATTTTGGAAGGCCGATGGCAACCTCCGGTCACCGACGGCCTTGGTGCAGACAGGACTGAGCCGAAACACGCGCTTGCGATTTTGAAAGAGGCCGGGTTTGCACTCGAAGGCGGCCGTTTGGTCCGGCGCGGGGAGCCATTAGCGTTCGAAATTATGGTTAAGGATAGGAGCCAGGAGCGCCTGGCGCTCAACTACGCCGATTCACTGGCACGAATAGGAGTCGCTGCGAATGTGAGGCTTGTCGATGAGGTCCAGTACCAGAGGCGACGGCAAAAGTTCGATTTCGATATGATGATCGGAAGCTGGCTTGCCTCCGCCTCACCCGGTAATGAGCAGCGTTCCCGCTGGGGTTCCGCGAGCGCCGGCCAGGAAGCCTCGTTCAACCTGGCCGGCGTGAAGTCGCCGGCTATCGACGCGATGATCAACGCGCTTCTCGCCGCCAAGACGCACGAAGATTTTGTCGCCGCGGTGCGCGCCTATGACCGGGTGCTGCTCTCAGGCTTCTATGTTGTCCCCCTTTTTCATTCCTCAAATCAATGGATCGCCTGCTCCTCGAAGCTCGCGCATCCGCATGACTTGCCGCGCTACGGTCCTGCCTCGGTCGGCGCGACGCTCGACACTTGGTGGCGAAAGGAACCGTAACAAACGAGCTGCCGGAGGCGGCGCGAGCCGCAACCGCCAAGTAATTTTACTCACTTCCGCTTATGGGTTTGTTCCGCCTCCGCCTTGCAGCCTTGAAAGATCAAAGCCATCGATGTCGGCCAAGAGCTCGATAAAGGCTGCGACGCCGTGATCTGCGCAGGCCTCGCCCTTGCGGGCCGCCGCGGCCGCCGCATTGCCTGTCGCGCCGGACGGCGAGAGATCCTGCGCCATCCAGCCAAAACCTGTCGGGCGGCTGGCGCGAAGCCAGGTGAATTCGCGTTCCATCAAGGCGTTAGCGGAAGAAAAGTCGGCCGCCTCTTCCCTGCGCACCAAGTCCGGCCGGAATGCCAGCATCAATGATGTCTCGATCTCGCCCGCATGAACGCCATGCGCAAGTTCCTGCGCAGAAAAGAGCCCGTCCGGCACGCCAAAGCGGCGCCAGGAGGCAATCACCGCGAGCATGTTAAGCCGCGCGCGGAGGTCATGCGCGATGGTTTCAAGGATTGCGTTATTGCCGCCGTGCGAGCTGAGCAGAACGAGCTTGCGGCAACCCGCCCGATGCACACTTTCACAGATTTCTGTCCAGGCGCGAATGACCGTTTTTGCCGAAAGGCTAAGCGTGCCTGGAAAACTCGTGTGCTCGATCGACAGCCCGCAATTTTGAACCGGCAAGAACAACGCGGGAAGCTCATCCGGCAGGCGCGCGATCGCCCTTGCGAGATAGCCGTCCATGATCATCGTATCGGTGCCGAGAGGCAGATGCGGGCCGTGCTGCTCGGTTGCCGCAACCGGCAGAACCGCGATGGTGCGCGCGATGTCGCGCGCCTGAAGATCGTTGGAGGTGAGCTCGGCCCAAAATCTCGTTTGCGGCATCACGCTCCTTCATGCGGCGGGATGAAGATTTGCATCTATAACAGCGGCGCAAAGTCAATTCACGCCTCTGCAAGGCCGCTGCTGCAGAGTTCCCGTCGCACCGTGCGGCGAAGCCGTTCTCACCTAGTTCATGAGCCTCATGCGCCGGCAATCTGTCCGAAGCGCCCGCTGTTAAAGTCCTCGACGGCCTGACGGATCTCCGCTTCGCTGTTCATGACGAATGGTCCATAGCCCGCGACCGGCTCATCGATGGGTTCCCCAGTGAGCACCAGCAAAATTGTATCGCCGTCTGCGTGGATGCGCACGCCGGACCCCGGCCGCTCAAAACGGACGACTTCCGCTTCTCCCGCTGGTTGTTCGCCGTTGACCTCCACATGCCCCGCCAGCACCGCAATCATCGCATTGTGCCCCTCGGGCAAATCCAGAGTCACGTCGGCGTCGCGATTGAGGCGGACGTCCCAGAGGTTTACGGGCGTGAAGGTGCGCGCCGGCCCTTTCGTAGCGCCGAACTGGCCTGCGATGACTCGCACCAGCCCCGCCTCGCCAGGCAGGGGGACCACGGGAATTTCGGAACTTTTGATCGGCTGATAGCCGGGCCTGCTCATCTTGGCGCTTGCGGGCAGATTGACCCAGAGTTGCACCATGCGGAAGGGACCGCCGGACTTGGCGAAGCCGGGGGAATGAAACTCCTCGTGAAGGATACCGCCCGCTGCGGTCATCCATTGCACATCGCCTGGACCGATGACGCCGCCCTGCCCCGTCGAATCTCTGTGCGCGACCTCGCCATCGTAGACGATGGTGACAGTTTCGAATCCGCGATGCGGATGCTGACCAACGCCGCGCCGATCCTGGCTCGGTTCGAAGAAGTGCGGACCGGCATAATCGAACAGCAGGAAGGGGCTAACCGCCGCGCTGCCGCCGCTGTAAGAAAACAAGGTGCGCACCGGAAACCCGTCCCCGACCCAATGGCTGCCCTGCGCCCGCTTAACTTCCGCAATTTTTCTCACTGTCTGA
>JBPYDY010000210.1:0-5411 GCA_051986155.1 Methylocella sp. | reverse complement strand
CCGTGTAGCGATACTCGATTTTTGCGCTAATGTTTGGGGTAAGGCCGTATTCGATGCCGGCGCCGATCGTTCCGCCGAGCCTTTTGTCGGTGCCGTTGCATGTCAGCAGTCCAGGTGTGCCGCTGATAACGCTGACTGTGACACAGGGATTTAGCCCCAAGATGCCAGTCAGATCTGTCTTGGCACCAAGTAACACCAAGCCGAATGTCGCATAAGCAAGCACGTCGTCAAAGGCGTAACCAACACGCGCTCGCGCGGTGAGGTCCCAATTGATGCTCGTCGACGCATTGACGGTGAAAGGCACTGGAATGCCGAAAATCGTGGGATCGATATTCGACGAACCTCTGATGCCGGCCCAGTTAAGGTCCGTCTCAAAGCCGGTGACGACGTGGCCGATTTGCAATTGCGCGCCCGCCGTTCCGCCAACCGTTCCACCGCCAAAACCTATCGCATCATGGTCGAAACGATTGGTGAGGATGTTAAAGGGGTCCTGCTCACCCCACGCGCCTCCGCCATTAATGCCGAGATAGATCCCGGTCCAATCGTAGGCAAGGACCGGCGGTGGAGAGGCGAGGGGCTCAGCGGCCATGGCCGGCCCTGCGATAGCAGTTGCCAGCGCCATTCCAATGAGATTACGCATCTGATGCCTCCGGTTCAATGGAGGCGCATTTCAGCATGCTTTCGATTGCGGAACTAGTGAATGAGAGTCACAGTCGTGGGCTGATGCTGCTTTGACATTGCCTTCTTTGCAACTTGGTTAAATAATAATTTATGCGCTTAGCACGCCGCGCTCGCTAAATGCTCTAGCCGCGCCAATATTAAAGAGACGGTCATTTGAAAATCATACTCTTTCTTTGTACCGGCAACTATTACCGGAGCCGATTCGCAGAGGAGCTATTCAACTTTGCGGCTCCGGCGGGATGCCCGAGATGGACGGCAATATCAAGAGGGATCGCGGTCGACCTTGGGGTTAACAACGTCGGTCCGATCGCGCAATCGGCGGTACACGCTCTTCAAAAACACGGCGTAAGTCTCGATCCGCTTCGGGCGCGAATGCCCATGCAGCTCGAGATCGCCGACCTCCAATTGGCGCATCATATCGTTGCGCTCAAACAAGCAGAACATTTGCCTTTGATGCAAGAACGTTTTTCTTCGTGGCTGCGGCTGGCTGGTTCCAGGCGCATTGAATACTGGCACATCCACGATACGGATTGCATTACGCCCGACGAGGCGCTCCCTTTGATTGCCAGGGAGGTTCATGGCTTGATGAAGCGGCTCAAGGGCGAAATCCCGGAAAGCAAGTCCGAAGCCGCGTGAGCGATTAGCTCGATATTTTATGCACGCAGCACACCGCGCTCGATCTGATCCGCTTCGATCGATTCGAAGAGCGCCTTAAAATTGCCCTCACCAAAACCCTCGTCCCCCTTGCGCTGAATAAATTCGAAGAAAATGGGTCCGATCAGGGTGTTGGAGAAAATCTGCAACAATAGTTTCGGCGCAGCCCCTTCGACCACTTCGCCATCGATGAGAATTCCGCTCTCCCGCAGGAGCTCTAATGGCTCCTCATGGCCGGGAAGCCGCGCGGCAATTCTTCTAAAGTAGGTGTCGGGCGGCGGCGGCATGAAAGGCAGGCCGTTCGCCTGGAGCCGTTTCACGCTGGCATAAATATCCTTGCAGCCGCAGGCGATGTGCTGAATCCCTTCGCCCTTATACTGATGCAGAAATTCCTCGATTTGGCTCTTATCGTCGGCGGATTCGTTTAATGGAATGCGGATTTTTCCGCATGGGCTTGTCAGTGCCCGCGAATAAAGCCCCGTATATTTCCCGGAAATGTCGAAAAAACGGATTTGGCGGAAATTGAAGAGATTTTGATAGAAGCGATACCAGCGGTCCATGGCGCCGCGAAACACATTGTTGGTCAAGTGATCGATATAAAAGAGCCCGCAACCGGCTGGGATGGGATCGCGCTCATAGACCCAACCGAATTCCATGTCATAGGGCGAACCCTTGGGGCCAAATGTATCGATGAAATAGATCAGACTGCCGCCGATCCCGAGGATTGCCGGCGCGTCGATCGTCTTGGCGCCGTTCTCGCCATTATAAGGCTGCGCGCCATGCTCCAGCGCGTGGGCAAACGCATGCTTGGCATCGATGACGCGCCAGGCCATCGCGGGCGCCGAGGGACCATGCAGATCGGCAAATCTTCCGCCAAAACTCTCCCGGTCGGCATTGAGGATGTAGTTAACCTCCCCCTGCCGGTAAAGCGCGATCGCACGCGATTTATGCCGGGCCACAAGCGTGAACCCCATTTGCTCAAAAAAAACTTTGAGCATGCCCGGCTCGGGATGGACGAATTCCACGAATTCAAATCCATCGGTGCCGGCCGGATTTTCGGCACTGATTTTGGCCGGCGGTGCATCATGCGGGAACGGGCCCATGACTCTTCCTCGTCCTGCTACTTCTCGGAAAATATAGCGCGTAAACCGCGGCAAATGCGTGTATAATGGCGGCATTATCAGAGCAGTATGCATGGATTGTGTGAAAAATGCCGGAATCACGAGAAATAATTGCGCTCGATCAATTCGACCTCAACCTCCTTTCCGCGCTTGAGGCCGATGGCCGTCTCACCAATGCTGAGCTTGGCGAGAAGATCGGACTCTCTGCTTCGCAATGCTCGAGGCGCCGCATCCGGCTCGAGGAAAGCGGAATCATCGAGGGCTATCATGCGCGGCTCGATAGCGCGCGGCTGGGAATCGGCCTCCGCGCCTTCATCCAGGTCAGCCTCTCCACGCATTCGAAGGAAAATGCAAAATCTTTTCGAGATTTGGTGAATGGAATAGCGGAAATACAAGAGGCCTATGCGCTCACAGGCGATACCGACTATCTGTTGAAGGTTGTGACAGCGAATTTAACTGGGCTCGCCCATGTCATCAACGATCTGCTCTTGCCGCATGCGAGCGTTGCCCGCGTCAGATCCTCGATCGTGCTGGACAAGCTTAAAGACAGCCACCGCTTGCCGCTCAAGTCCGCCGTGCCACGCGCTTGACTACGTCTGCCCGGAAATCAAAAGCTCTGCGCCGGTGATCGCCGCGGCATCTCCGGACAACAGGAACAAGATCGCCTTGGCGATATCTTCCGGTTTCACCCAGCGCGAAGAGTCGGCTTTTGGCATATCCGCGCGATTTCGCGGCGTATCGATGATTGTCGGCAGCACCGCATTGATGCGCACGCCAGCTTTCTTCTCTTCTTCCGCGAGGCTTTCGGTCAACCGCAGCACGCCAGCTTTGGAGGCGGCATAAGCGCCCATTCCGGCACCCGCTTTTTTGGCGGGGGCCGAGCCGACATTGACGATGGCGCCACGCGAAGCGCGCAGGTGAGGCAGCGCCGCCTTCGTTGCGTTCACGGCCGTCAAAAGGTTCATGCGGAAGAGATCGGTCCAACCCGAAGGATCGCCATCGCTGACCGTCTGCCAGCGGAAGCCTCCAGCAATATTGGCGAGCCCGTCGATTTTATTGAAGCGCGCGGCAAATGCATCGATGGCCTTTTTGGCGGAGGCAAAATCCGCCAAATCCACCCCGCCAAGCACCATCAGACGGTCCCGCCCGGGAATCTCACCCGCCTCTTCGCGCCCGGGTATGGCAACAAATGCCCCGGCTTCGAGCGCCGCCTCCGCCACTGCGCGCCCCAGAACACCGAAACCGCCTGTCACGACGATCACCTTATCGCGCATTTATTTCCTCCGTCTTGTGTGGCCTGCGGTCAGACCGCTCCCTGACGCAGGCGACCGCCGCCCATGGCATATTCTTGCGTGCCCCGGGTAAAAACCTCGTCGCTTGGTTCGATCGCCGCGATCGGGATGTCTGGCACCTCTGCAAATCTTTTATAGAAAGGCCCAAAATCGGTCCCCGTCGTGACGTCGAGCAGAAATTGCAGCGAGGGAATCACGAAATAGACCTGCTGAAAATCGTCGATGCGGTAAAGAGTGCGCATCACCCGCTCCAGATCGAACCCCAAGCGGTTGGGCGAGGGCGAATCGAGGGCGAAAATCGACTCCGTTTTCGACGACACGATGCCGGCGCCGTAAATGCGCAGGCCATTGCGGGTTTCCAAGAGACCGAATTCGACTGTGTACCAATAGAGCCGGGCCAGGTTTTGCAAATGGCCAAGGGAAAGTGCCCTTTTGCCGCCCTTGCCATAGGCCTGCATGTAATCGGCAAAAACCGGATTGGTCAGCATCGGCACGTGGCCGAAGACATCGTGAAAAATGTCGGGCTCCTGCAAATAGTCGAGCTCGCAGGCGCTGCGGATGAAATTGCCGGCGGGAAAGCGGCGGTTAGCGAGATGATCGAAGAATATATCGTCGGGCACGAGGCCAGGGACCGCGACGATCGTCCAACCTGTCAGCGCCGAAAGCTTTTCGTTGAGTTGAGCAAAATCCGGAATGCCTAGGCCATGCAAATCGAGCGCATCAAGACCGCGAAGGAATTCGTCGCAGGCGCGGCCTGGCAACACTTCGGCTTGGCGCTCGTAAAGTGTGACCCAGGTGCGATGCTCAACCTCGGTATAGCGTTCAAAACCCTGAGGGATAGTCCAGTCGGGGCTCACACCTCTGGGAAGGTCTTGTGCGAGAGCTCCCATGGCCTGCTTCCTTCTCGGCCCACTCTTTGTTGATATATGGTGTCGCCGAAGAAGCTTGGTAGTGCTCGCGTGCCCTTGCAAGCCGAACGGCGAGCGTGGATCAATTGAGCGAGATTTCGCTCGATGGAGTCTGCACCGTAACTATGGCTGCAGGGATGAGCAGGCCAAGCCATGGCAGCTCTGCGACTGTCCCTCTAGAGCGCAGCGGAGCCACGGTTACGCTCAGGGACTGTTTGCCGTCGCGGCAACTCAACATTTCTCTGCCGGGGCGATTTGGCGTGAGGACCTCCTGCGCGCAAGAGGCGATCAAACGCTGCATCGCGTCCGAGCCATCCGCGTTGTGAAGGCAGCCGGCCGTGACGGTGAGGCCGCAACTGGAATCGAGCAGCTGCCGGGCAGCCGCATTGGCGTATAAAAGCCTCGCGGCTCCATCCACCAGCATGACGCTCCGTTGCAGGTGCTCGAGCCGCTCGGGCGCCGTGTCATGGTCGAGATCCCGCAACCTTAGCTCGCGATGGAAATAGATGGCGCGACTGATGTGCTTGACGGCCGTCTCGAAGACACGGATCTGCTCGCCCGTGATCTCGTCTTTCCCGGGCAGGTTTGAGGCGAACAGCAACGTCGAAATCTGGTTCTCGGTCCGCAAATTGGCGCAAAGCATGGAAATTTGGAACTCGGCGGGGCGGTACCATTCGTTGTAGAATGCCGTCGCGCATAGTTCTTCCCGCGGCATTAGGCTTTCGGCCGAATATACCTCGCACGGGGGCTTTACG
>JBPYDY010000209.1:0-11170 GCA_051986155.1 Methylocella sp. | reverse complement strand
TGCCGTCACGGAAAAACTCGGTCGCTGCGCAATCGAGGCCAAGAGCGACATCGTCGACTGGTTTGAAGCCTGCATCCTCGATCGCCTTGCGGCAGAAATCGAGCGCCGCTTCGGCGGATGGAAGATTCGGCGCAAAGCCGCCTTCATCGCCGACATTGGTGTTATGTCCGGCTTTCTTCAGCGCACTTCTCAGGACTTGGAAAACTTCCGCGCCCCAGCGAACGGCTTCCTTGAGCGAAGGCGCCCCGACGGGCAGGATCATAAATTCCTGGAAGTCGATGGGATTATCGGCATGCACGCCGCCATTCAGAATGTTCATCATCGGCACGGGCATGACATGCGCCTGAACGCCGCCGACGTAGCGGTAGAGCGGCAAGCCGCTCGCCTCGGCCGCAGCCTTGGCGACGGCGAGCGACACCCCCAAAATAGCATTGGCGCCGAGCCGCGATTTGTTTGGCGTGCCGTCAAGCGCGATCAACGTTTCATCGATCTTTCTTTGGTCTTCCACATCAAAACCGCTCAAGGCGTCGAAGAGATCGCCATTAACGCTGTCGACAGCGCTCTGAACGCCCTTGCCAAAATAACGCTTCTTATCGCCATCACGGAGTTCGACCGCCTCATGCGCGCCCGTAGAGGCACCCGAAGGCACCGCGGCGCGCCCGCTTGCGCCATCTTCCAAGGTGACGTCGACCTCGACGGTGGGATTGCCGCGGCTGTCCAGGATTTCCCGCGCGGCGATATCGACGATGGCGGTCATGATGGCTCTCATTGTGATCGCGATCCGGTCCTCACCTTTAAGGCCGGAACGGGTGTGAATTTCGTCTTTTACAGCTATCGTGTTAAAGCGAATGCCGCAAGGCTCAGGGAGAGAGGCGTCATGTTCGTCCCTAAAACCGCATTCGCGAGTCTCTGCGCCGCTTTTCTCGCGCTCGCCGGAGCCGCGCCGGCAACCGGGTCCGAAACTCCGCCCGAGCCTGAAAGCGCGCCTTCCGCCAGCCCGCGCCAAGACGGTGGAGAGCCGAAGGTGCCGGATGTGGGTCGGGTTTTTGATGCGATCGAAGCCAAAAAAACCTATCAGGCATTGATCAGGCAAGAAGCGGAAAGGAATCGACTGCCGCCCGACATCGGCGATGCCGTCGCGGCGATCGAGAGCGGCTATGATCCGGCGGCGGTCGGCGCTGTTGGAGAGATAGGCCTGATGCAGGTTCGGCCCGAGACCGCCGCTATGCTGGGCTTTACCGGAACCCTCGCCGAGCTTGCGCGGCCGGAGGTCAACATTCATTTTGGCGTGACGTATCTCAGCCAGGCGTGGCATCTTACGGGCGGCGATCTCTGCCGCACCTTGATGAAATACCGCGCGGGGCATGGCGAAGAGGTGATGTCGCCTCTCTCCCTCATCTATTGCGGCCGGGCGCGAGCGTATTTGGCGGCGGCGGGTTCACCTTTTGCGGATGCAGCTTCCGCACCTTTTGTTTACTTTCCGCCTCTCAAAGCGAAGGCGCTTCGCATGGCAAGGCGCAGCCCGCCCAAAATCCGCACGGCGGCGGTAAGCCGCGCCTTTTGGGCGGCAGAGAAGACGCGGGTGAAAGCCATCACACAGCGGATCGAGGCCAAGTGGCGGCAAATGGCGGCGCGATGATCTTGCCAGTTACCAATGCTGCGTACAAGGCTACGCGGTATTATCGTCTCACGGAACGAAGCCGGTGCGGTCAGCTCGAAGACCGTGCCAACCCCGTTTGCGCCGCCCTGTGAAGCCACCCCGTACAGATTCCCATTGGCGTCGGCTTTAAGGTCTTGGACTATTGCACCATCGCTGCCGTTAAATTCGTGCAACACTGTCTCTGTCCCGCTCCGCGAGAGTCTAAATACGGTGCCATTTCCGGTTACGGCTTTGCCCTTGGTCCCGCCAAAAAGATTTCCGGCGCGATCCAAGAGCAGAGCGGTATTAGGGTTAAGCATCGTCCCCAACACCCGCAAAGGAGTACAATAGGTTATAGCTCCAAGCGCCGCCGGAAACGGCGGGAGGCGAAAGTTCGAATACCACGCCAAAACCAAACGCACCGCCATTCGCCGCGGTACCGTAGAGATTACCCGCACCATCGACCGCCAACGCCGGCGTCGGAAGCCAGCCGTTGGCCGCGAGCGATGAGCAAAACGAGTACAGTACGTTGTAGGTCCAGTTCCTGCCGGTCGTCGCTGGCGGCGAAAGCTCAAACACGCCGCCTCCTGCTCCGCATGTACTGCCGCCAGCCGATGCCGTGCCATAGAGATTTCCGCTGCTATCTGCAATTAGGCCAGCAAGGGCTCGGATAGGCCGCTGCCGACCTCGAAATTGTGCAGCACCGACACGGTCCCACCCGCCGAAAGCTGAAACACGACGCCTCCCGTCAAGACGTTGGCTTGTGTTGTCCCGTAGAAATTGCCCTTGTTGTCGGCAATCAGGTTGCCGTTGGGCCCTGACCCGTCGTTGCCGTCAGAAGGGAAAGGGAAAACTCTACGGGTTCCGTTCGCCAGCAACTCGAGAACGGAGCCATTTCCTGCAGCGCCGTCAGATAACGGTATGGCGAGATCTCCCAAGCTATCGGCAGTTAGGCCGCCAGAAGAATTCCCCCCAAACGATCCGTTGAAAGGGAGCACCACCTTCTCGGTCTGGTTTGGTAAAAAGTTAAACACGGTGCCGCATGGAAGCCCCGCGTTGGCAATCCACCGATATGGTCCCGCCATATTCTGTCGTGCCAAACAGATTCCCCTGGCCAGCGATAGTGATCCCATTGGGATTGGCCCCATCGCTCAATCCTCCTTTGAAGGAATATAGGAGCGAAAAGGCCTGAGGGGCCGACGCGCTGCCGGCTGGCGCGGCCGAGCCGAGCAAAACGCCAAGGAGCACCGCGCTGCCACATGCCACATGGCGCGGGGGAAACATTAAATTTGCCGCGCATGACTTTGCTCCCCCCTGCGACGGCTTGCCGCCGACCGCGCATTCAAGATGGCCCGGCCTGTCGCATAAGCCTTGCCGCCGAACATACACGCGAAAAATTTTGGTGAAAAGGCCTGGCAGAATGGATTCCCAGGCGAGCGCCAGTATCGAGACCGTATCGGTTAGTCCACCGCGCGGGCAAGCAGCGAGGCGAGAATTTTGGTGCCATCTGCCTTCTGATGGACGCCGTCGCTAAAATATGCGCTCTCATTCCACCCCGGAGCTTGCGCGATATCCACGCATTTCGCCGCCGTCGCGCGGCACAGTTTCATGATCGGCGCAATCGCACGCTGCCACTCGGATCGATTGCGCAAATTCGCAACCGTCGGATAGAGAAAGATGACGAGCTTGCGATCCATGGCGATGCTCGCAGCCAATGCTTTGAAGCGCTCCAGCTGGTTCTCGTCGGGCTCTCCGGTATAAGGCAGCGAGCCGAAATCGCGTGATTTTGTTTGGTCCAGACGCGTTCGCCAATATTGGCGAAGGATGTATGCCGTCAGGAGCCAGGGCCTCTCGTTTGGAAATACGTCATAGCCCGGCCACGGGGCGGGAATGCCGAGCCCGCCTTGCATGAATTCGATGATGACCGCGTCGGCGTTGCGCAAAACATCGGCGTTTCGATCGAGATAAGCCATCTCGTTGATGTTCGTCCAGCCGCCTGCGGCGACCGGCCAAACGTGATATCGCCCGTTCAGATCATTTTCTAAGCGCGCCCCAACGTTTTCCTCATAGCCGGAAGTTGCACCGCCAAGAACGATACTGTTGCCGACCAGCAGTAGATTAGGATGCTTCCCCTCGCTCCAATCGGAGCTGCTGGCCATGTGCCGGTTGTTGAAGTGCCAGGCAAAGCGATTGAGATAGCTTCCGTGTTGGTCTGCGGATGGGATATACTTAATTTCATCGCCTATGTCATAAAGAGGATAAGATCCGGCGCCCGCCAGCCGCAAACCAACCTCGGAACAAATAAGTACTACGGTGAGGGACGCGAGCACAATGATGGTTCTCTGGCGCAGGCTTATGCTTTCCTCCAGCGATCAATTTGGCGGCGCGCGGCCGATTAATAACGAGCCGGGGATTCAACGGAACCGGGCGGACGCTTGACTAAACGCTCACAAGCGGGTCCGCCCATCGCGTCCCTGTTGATTAATTCGAGCTTCGCAAACAAACTGGTTCTGTCTAACGCGGCGAGACCAGAAAGAACGTTTGAGATGCAGGCAGTCCCCTTATATCTATTTTTCCGCGATCTTCGAAGTAAAAGTTGGGTCCAATAAGCGAATGGAACGCCTCGCTGATTTGAATGCGCCCAGGTGATCCCTGCGACTCCATTCGCGAGGCAATGTTTACGGCTTCGCCCCATACATCGTAGGCGATGCGCGTTTCGCCAATCACGCCGGCGATTGCTGGGCCGCAATGAATGCCGATCCGCAATTTTAATCTGCGGCTGCCAAGCGGAGGATGCTTATCAATTAGTTTAAGCATTGCAAGCGCAAGACGGGCGATCCTATCCGCTCCGTTAGCGTCGTCTTCCTGCAGACCGGTGACCGCCATATAGCTGTCGCCGATCGTCTTGATCTTCTCCGCGCCGTGAATCTCGCAAAGGGCGTCGAAGGCTCGTACAAGACTGTCGAGATAATCGACGACTTCGCCGGGAGACAAGTCATGGGCCGCGGCGGTGAAGCCAACAAGGTCGGCAAACAAAACGCTTAGATTCTCGATCCGGTCGGCAACCCTCTGCTCGCCTGACTTTAGACGCGCAGCAATCGAGGGCGGGATGATCGACGCGATGAGCTCCTCCGAGCGCATGTGCTGTTGCACGAGTTCCGATTCGGCCTGGCGCAACGCCGCTAAGGCATAGAAGATCAAGGCTGCGTTGATAGCCATCGTGTCGATCATCGCCGCGCTAGACAGAAGGTGGCGAAAACTAGAGTCCGAGACCAACACGAGCCCTTGAGGCGGTGCGAATTGCATTACCAAGATGAGAGCCCCGCACCACAGTGCGAACCACACCAGAAAGAGGCGCCATTGTTCGACGCCAAACATGAACAGAATTGCCCCGGCAAGGGTGAAATAAATATGGAGACCGCTGTCCCGGCCAAGTATCCACACGATGAAAACATGGCCCGCCAAATCCACTGATAGCAGCGTCATCGCCGCTATGTTGTCGCCATAGCGGTGCAATCGAGGAATCATAAGCGCAATGATAATTATAATCGCGTTGTATAGGTGAACGATCGCCAGTGCCTGGAACGCGTAGACAACATCGAAGGCGAGGTGCTGCACGGTATTTACCGCGGTCGCGTAGGCGGCAACATTGGTGAAACGCTGGCGTCTTGCAACTTGCGGATCCGACGTAACTATGCCAACCGAGACCCAACGATCGAGCCAGGCGGGGAATTCGAACCCTAGCTTCGGTTGACTGCGAACGAGATCAAGCAATCGATTCATCGAGCTATCCTGAATGCTTGTAGAGTGCGATCGGTTTTGGTTCGAGCGGCTGTGAAATCGGCGACTGGTAAAGATTATGAGGATCGACAAACCGCCGCCTCCGCTGAGGAAAGGAATGACTGCGGCCATGTCCGCCCATCACCTCCTATAAGAAAGGTTTTGGCTCATCAAAGTGACCAGCGGGATCAAAGAGTTTTTCCGATGGAATCGGGAAGTGCGGCGGCACTGTCACGATGCGCTGTCGCTGCTGGACTAGCAGGACTGCCGGAAACGGTCGCTTGACGCAACAGCCGATAGCCCCCTTGGCTGCTGAAATCATGCTTTCGCCGACAGGTCAGCCTGGCGAGACATAAGTCTCGTGGCTATTTTGAAGCGACGCGATTTTTCCGAGATTTCCAGTGCGTAGCCGCCCCTGTGACCGGGCGCGGCGTGGGCTATACTAGAGCCTCTTTCCCCTCCGGCAAAAAATGCTCTAAGACAGCTAAAACCCCGGAAACGGCCCAAATGACCGATCTGCCCCCCCGCGATACCCTGGACGGCCTTCGCTCCGAGATCGACCGGATCGACGCGGCGCTGCATTTTTTGTTGATGGAGCGCGGCGAGATCATTCACCGGTTGATCGAAGCCAAGGCGCGGCAAGGCGGCGGCTCGGCCTTTAGGCCCGGCCGCGAGGCGGATATGATGCGCAACCTCGCTTGCCGCCACAAGGGCCTGCTGCCGCTTGACACCGTCGAGGGCATCTGGCGCATCATTATCTCGACTTTCACCTTTGTTCAGTCGAATTACAGTGTGCACGCGGATATTTCGGGCGGCGATGCGGCGATGCGCGATTCTTGCCGCTTTCATTTCGGCTTCACGGTTCCCTATGTCGCGCATCATGGTCCTGCGCGAGTTCTTGAGGCCGTCGCGGCTTCGAGCGGCGATCTTGGCGTCGTCCAGGCAACGGAGGTTGGCCGCTTTGGGCCTTGGTGGCGCGGCCTTGCCGCGCCCGATGCACCCAAGATCATAGCGAGGCTCCCCTTCGTCGAACGCCCGGACCATCCGGCGGGGCTGCCCATATTCGTTATCGCAAAGCCGGTCGCTGCTGCGGCGGTGCGCGACGTCGTCGTTTACGGCGTAACAGTTGCCAAGGGCAAAGGTGGCTTGGTTTCGGCCTGCGGCAAGCAGGGATTTGAAATTCTCGGACAATTTGAGGATGCAGTGGGACTCTCTTTGATGATTGCGGCAAATGGCGCGGCCGGCGATTTACGTGAACTCGTCTCGCGCGCAGGCGCAGCCGGTGCAGAGATCGCCGAAATCGGCTCTCATGCGTCCCGCTTCGATCTGAGCCTCATCCAAAAAGTGGCGGCGCAATGAGTCTGTTTTGGAGTTTGTTATGACGAAGTCCTCCATGCATGTTCGGGGGATACGGCCGGCGCCGCGCCTCTCAATTCTCCTCATTGATCCTTACGTTCCCGGCAAGAGTGGAGCACCCGGCGTATCAAGGGTGTTCAAACTTTCGGCCAACGAAACGCCGCTTGGGCCGTCGGCTCGCGCAAAACAGGCGCTGCGCGACTATGCCGATCATGTCCAAGACTACCCCGACGGCGAGGCCAGGGCGATACGTGAGGCGCTTGGCGCCAAGCATGGTCTTGATCCTGAAAAAATCATCTGCGGCAATGGCTCGGACGAGATCCTCCATCTCCTTGCCTCTGCCTATGTCGGCCCAGGCGACGAAGGCATTTTTACGGAACACGGTTTTCTCGTCTATAAAATCGCCATTCTCGCTGCAGGCGGAACGCCGGTCGTTGCGGAGGAGACAAATCTCACGGCCGACGTCGATAAGATCTTGGCCAAGGTCGGCCCTCGCACCAAAGCCGTCTTCGTTGCCAATCCGAATAATCCGACCGGTACCTATCTTCCTTCCGCCGAAATCGAGCGGCTCGCGCATCGCCTGCCGAGCGATGTCCTTCTTGTCATCGATTCGGCCTATGCCGAATATGTGACCCGCGCCGATTATTCGCCGGGCATCGAGCTTGTCGAAGCAAGCGATAATATCGTGATGACCAGAACGTTTTCGAAGATTTATGGTCTTGCAGGCTTGAGGCTCGGCTGGTGTTATGCGCCGCGCGAGGTGTGCGATGCGCTCAACCGCATCCGCGGGCCTTTCAACACCAATGGCGCAGCTGCAGCGGCCGGTATCGCGGCATTGCAGGACGCCGCTCACATTGCCAAGGCCGTTGCCCATAACGAGACTTGGCTGCCCTGGCTCGCTGAGGAAATTTCCGCGCAGGGCATAAAGGTCACGCCAAGTGTCGGCAACTTTCTCCTCTTGCATTTTTTAGACGAGGCGCAAGCGATGGCGGCAGACGCGTTTCTCGCTCAAAGAGGCCTCATCCTGCGCGCCGTCGCCGCTTACGGGCTGCCGCATTGTTTGCGCCTCACTGTCGGAACTGAGGAAGCCAATAGGCTTGTCGCCGCGGCACTAAAAGACTTTGTAGCTTCCGAAAGCCGTGCACGTGCCTGACGGTCTCGGAGCCTCCCTTCGCGAGCCTTTGTTTAACAGCCTTGCGCTCATCGGCATGGGGCTCATTGGCTCCTCGCTCGCGCGCATGTGCAGGCGCAAAGGGCTTGCGCGGGAGATCATTGCAGCGGACTCGTCCCCCGAGGTTCGGGCGCAAGTCTCTAAGCTTGGGCTTGCGGAGCGGGTTGCCGAGATTCCGGCCGCCGCGGTCGAAGGCGCCGACCTTGTGATTCTCTGCGTTCCCGTCGGCGCAATGGGCGCTGTCGCCCAGGACATCGCGCCTCATCTTTTGCCGGGAGCGATCGTGTCCGACGTCGGGTCCGTCAAGACCGCGATCATCAAGACGGTCGCGCCGCATCTTCCCGCCACGGTCGATTTCGTCCCGGCGCATCCGGTGGCCGGTACCGAGCAGTCCGGGCCCGCCGCCGGATTTGCGACGCTCTTTCTCAACCGCTGGACCATTCTCACTCCGCCCGCGGGAACGAACCACAAGGCGGTGGCGCGGCTCAGCGCTTTTTGGACGGGCGCGGGCGCCAATGTCGAAGTCATGGACCCCGCCCATCACGACCTGGTGCTCGCGATCACGAGCCATGTGCCGCATCTCATCGCCTATAACATCGTCGGCACCGCCGCCGACCTCGAACAAGTCACGCAATTGGAGGTGATCAAATTCTCCGCCGGAGGATTTCGCGATTTTACCCGGATTGCGGCCTCCGACCCGACGATGTGGCGGGATATTTTCCTCAACAATAAGGAAGCGGTGCTCGAGACGCTTGGCCGCTTCAACGAAGATTTGAGCGCGCTGCAGCGGATGATCCGCAACGGCGATGGCGCGGGCCTCTTTGGCCTTTTCACCAGAACGCGGGCGATCCGGCGCGGCATCATCGAGCAGGGCCAGGAAACAGCTGCTCCGGACTTTGGCCGCCACGCAGGCGAGATATGAACCGGTCGTCATGCTGCTAGTGCGGTAACGCCAGGCTTTGGCCAGCCGGGGCTCCTGGCGTCTTGCGGGCCGCTCAAACCAAGCTATGCTGGGGCTTGGAGCGGAGCACCGGCATCGAGACCGGCCGGGGGTAATGTTGCCCTGAAAACAAAGGCGTCGCCATGAGCGAGTCCAACGGATCCAAGCCTGGCACTCGGGCCGATTCGGCGCGGGCTCAGGCCTCTACGCGGTCCTCCCGTCAATCGGCCGAGCACAAGCTCCTGGAGCTGAAACAGCGCTTGGGCGAAATCAGCGACCTTGACGCGGCTGGCTCCGTGCTCAACTGGGATCACGCGACCTATATGCCAAAGGGAGGCGCTGGCGCGCGCGCCCGGCAAGGCGCGCTCTTGAGCAGGCTCAGGCACGAAAGAGCGGTCGATCCGGGACTTGGAAAGCTCCTCGACGATCTTTTGCCCTACGCTGAAAGCCTGCCCTTCGATTCGGATGAGGCAAGCCTCATCCGCGTTGCCAGGCGGGATTTTGAAAAGGCAGTCAAGCTTCCCGCCGATTATGTCGCCAGGGCGAGCGCGCTTGGCTCGGCCTCCTACGATGTCTGGACGGGGGCCCGGCCCGCAAACGATTTTGCGGCGATGCAGCCCTATCTCGAAAAGTCGATCGATCTTGCGCATGAATATGCAGACTATTTTGCGCCCTATGAGCATGTCGCCGACCCGCTGATCGATAACGCCGAAGAAGGCATGACGGCGGCAATGGTCACCGGGCTCTTTGCTCGGTTGAAGGGCCAATTGGTTCCGATTGAGCGCGCCATTGCCGATCAGCCAGTTCCGAATGACGATTGTCTGCGCGGTTTTTTTGCCGAGGCGGCGCAGCTCGCCTTCTCTCTTTCGGTGGTCAAGCGCCTTGGCTATGACCTGGAGCGCGGACGGCTCGACAAGACGCATCACCCATTCTGCAGCAAATTCTCGTTAGGCGATATCAGGATCACGACCCGGGTCGACGAACGGAAATTTGGCAGCGCCCTCTTTGCCGCGATACACGAGGCTGGTCACGCGCTTTACGAGCAGGGCGTTGCGCCCGCGCTTGAGGGCACGCCGCTCGGAACCGGGGCTTCATGGGGCGTGCACGAGAGCCAATCGCGGCTTTGGGAAAATATCGTTGGCCGCGGCCGTCCGTTCTGGGAGCATTTTTACCCCCTTCTCCGGGATGAATTTCCGGGTCGGCTCAAAGGAACCGGCTTCGAGACCTTTTACCGCGCGATCAACAAGGTGCAGCGCTCTTTGATCCGCACCGATGCCGACGAGGTCACTTACAACTTGCATATCATGCTGCGCTTCGGATTGGAGCTGGAATTGCTCGAAGGCCATCTGCGCGTAAAAGACCTCCCCGAGGCATGGCGGGCGCGGATGAAGGCCGATCTCGGCGTCGCTCCCGATGACGATCGCGACGGCTGTCTCCAGGACGTGCATTGGTACGGTGTCAGCACGATTGGCGGCGCGTTTCAAAGCTACACGATCGGAAACATCTTAAGCGCGCAGTTCTATGCCGCTGCCGTCAAAGCTCATCCCGGCATTCCAGGCGAGCTCGTGCAAGGCGAATTCGGCCGGCTCCACGGCTGGCTGCGGACACATGTCTACCAGCACGGGCGCAAGTTTGGGCCAGGCGAGCTTGTGGTGCGGGCCACGGGTGCCGATATGAGGATCGAGCCCTACATCGGCTATCTTTACGCAAAATACGGCGAACTTTATCGATTGCCGGCTAACGGAAAAATAGATCAGTTAGAGGTACGAGTTCGCTCTTAGATTTACAAGGAACGGTTGACCGTGGTTCACATCAAGCCCATCGGGCCAATCCTTAGGCCGTCAGCAACTTTCTTCTGCTCATCACTGAGCGACGCGTAAAGCGGGTCGAGAGCGGCCTTGATCGCATTCAGATTGGTAAGATGCACCGCAGCCATTTTCGCATGATGTTGGAGCTTGTCCGGAAGGCTTGGAGCAGCGCCGGGTTCCATCATTTTCTTATGCATTGCATCCATCGATTCGTCCATCGACTTCGCGGCGGCAAGAAGAGCTTCGGCGAATTTGTTCCAGGCTGGCATTTGCGCCTCTGTGATTTTGAGCTCGGACTTGAGCGCGTCGACACGGTCTGCAGAATGCATGAGCTTCTCGCGCATCATCGACATCATGCGCCGCATGTGGTCCATGCCGCCGCCCATCATGTCGCAGCCCATCATGTCGCCACTCTTCATCATCTCCCCACCCTTCATGCCGCCGCCCATCACTGGACCATTTTGAGCGGATGCCGC
>JBPYDY010000208.1:0-3213 GCA_051986155.1 Methylocella sp. | reverse complement strand
AGCGCGATCAACTTTGCACCGAACCTTACTCACGCTCGCCGGCCGTTGGCGCGGGACTGCCGGCAGCAAGCTCATTTCAGATACCCATTCTCGCGCAGCCACGTCTCAAGCGCATGCTGAGTTATCCCAGCCTTTGTAGACTCGTTCTCCTCGACGGCCTTAATCAAACGTTTAGGGCGCGGGCCGCAGCGAGAGTGCCGCGACACCGCCAGAAAGAGCAAGGCCGGTTTGCGCCTTAAGCGATAAGGGCTGCAATGAAATCGTTTGATTTGAACCGCCGACGAGCACATTCGCGCCGAGCCCCACTCCGACAGTTGCCGATGCAGCAACGCCGCCATATTCGCCTGCGAGGGCACCAGGGCCTGGGAGATTGGTTGCCGCAAAAACAGTCCATGCCAAAATACCTTTGTCCGTCGCACCGATCGCGAGGCCGAATTTACGGATCGTGCCATAATAATACTCGCGATGGCCGTGAACCGTGGTGAAAGTGCAGCTCATCTCCTTACTCGAGGTGACGATAAGACCGAGGCCTCCCGAGACGTCGCAGCGCAAGCGGCCCACCCTCACCTGCGCGGCCGCCGTTTGCGATGCCAAGACCAACAGAGCGAAAGATGCCATGAGCAAAAAGGCGCGAGTTTTCATTTGTTTTCCTTTCCGTTGAAGGTCGAACGAGCCCGCTTGCTCTCAAACGTAACCGCCGATGTACGAGCGCATCGGATGTGTCAATTGCGCCTTTTTTAGGAGCTAGACTCCAGGTCCTGCTTCGCCGCCCGCGCCAGGAGGTTTGGCGGCAGGTCGAGATCCAATTGGACAAGATGCAGTCAAAGCGCAAATTTAACGGCGGATGCACGGCGCGGGAGCCATCGCCCCGGCCAGTGGATGGGCCTTGACTTCGCCGGCCTTTCCATCGAGCTGGCTTATGATGAGCCTATGCAAGGTCATGGGCACGGCAAGCCTGTCGCGCGACCTTGGTTCTTCTGCCCGAAGTGCGGCCGCCGCTGCCGGCACATCTATTTAGCACAGATGGCCTGCCGGATCTGCGCTAAACTCGATTATACATGCCGGCATCGCAACCGATCTATCCCGGGTTATAACCGTCTCCTGCGCTTGCGGCGCAAGATTGGCGCCTCGCCGCAACCTTTTACGCCGATCGCCCCGCGCCCAAAAACGCATCTGCGCTATAACAGGATTGCCACCGAGATTGGCGAGCTCGAGGCGCGGTTGATCGGTCACTTGCGGGCTGACATAAACGACGTGCTCGAGCACCGCATCAAAGTAAGGAAGATCAAATGAGCAATTGACGTGCGCAAAGCGATCCAGGACATCGCTCGAGCTCCAAGGCGAGCGTGTGTGTGCGGAGATTGGCGGAGATTGTGCCCTAGAGGGGAAAACCATGAAAAGCGGGCGGACGCACACGCCGCGGCTGGCAGTTCCCGACGCTAGAGAAATGCCGCAAGCGCTGGAAAGAACAGCTTCCGGCGACGGTCTGGCACGATCAGGAGAGGAGCGAATGGCGTCGCTTCGCCTCACCCATTTTTCAATCTCCAGCAAACCGACGGCATGGCCGGCACGGTGGCGCGTTCGGTGACCTCAAAGGCCGCGAATCCTTGCATGGCGCGGGATTTGTCATGTCCGGCGAAGCCCGGGCATCGGCAACCTGACGCCCGCCGACGTCTACTTCGGGCGAGGCCAGACCATTCTAATCGAAAGGGAAAGGATCAAACGACAGACAATCTCCACTCGCCGCTTGCTGCACCAACAGCAAGCTGCTTAACATCACAAGCCAGACGAGCCAGAGACTCTCTTAATTTAAACCGCTCCGTGTCTCAAAAACTCTGACGACGGACAGACATGAGCCGCCAGAACGACGATGTTGCCAGTGATATAAACGAGGAAAATCAAAACGCAGTGCAATACGATTGGAAATTCGATTCATGCGGGAATAAGCACCGAATCATCAGAGTCAATATTACCGATGATAAGTCTGACAAAGGACCTATCCTGGGAGTCGGCGTGGCTGGCGTGACGTGTCTCGCTATCAGACATTAAACGTGCCGTGAGCAGTATTTTGATAACAGGCATTCTCGCTGGAGGCCCATGGGAAAAATTCCAATGCAAGGCAAGACAGTGGTTATAACCGGTGGTACGTCCGGGATTGGTGAGATTGCCGCGGAGCGGCTTGCACAAACGGGCGCCCGCATCGTCCTAATCGCCCGTAGCAAGTCGCGCGGAAGGGTGACCTTCGCGCGGCTTAACGAAAGAGCGCGTGGCCTCGCACACGCAGTCCATTACGCGGATCTGACGCGCATCTCCGAAATGAAGCGCGTGGCTGCCGAAATCGCCAGCCAGGAATCGCGTATTGACGTGCTGATCAACAACGCGGGAGCAATTTTCGCCAGCCGCAGACTCACCGAAGATGGTCTCGAATGCACTTTCGCACTGAACCATATGGCCTATTTTGTCGTTACCGAGGGGCTGCACCAAAGGCTCCTCGACTCTGCGCCGGCGCGCATCATCAACACAGCTTCGGCCGCGCATCAGGGCGCAAGGCTCGATTTTGACGATCTGCAATTGGCACGAAGCTTTGGACCCATGGCCGCCTATGGCCGCTCCAAGCTTTGCAACATTCTTTTCACGCGCGAACTCGCCCGCCGGCTGCAAGGAACGGGGGTCACCGCCAATTGCCTTCATCCCGGCTTCGCCGCCACCCGTATTGGCGATGAGAGCGGCGGCCTGATCTCACGCTTCGCATGGTTCGCCAAGATCTTTGCGATTTCCCCGGGACAGGGGGCGGAAACGATTGTCTATCTCGCCTCCTCACCGGCCGTCGCTGAAACGACGGGCAAATATTTCTACCAGTGCCAAGCAATCGCACCATCGCGCGCGGCGCAAGACGACGGAGCGGCGACGTTGCTCTGGGAGCGCAGCGCTGCCCTGGCGGGGCTAAAGTCCTGAGAGCGAGTAAAATCTCCTTGCCATGCGGCCCGATTCGTTGGGCGGATGCGACTCCATCTCTTAAGAGAGACGTCTCAAACGCGCGGCTGCCTCCGAATTCGACTGGACTTCTGTCACAAAGGACACATTGCTGTGGCATGGACCGTAGACTTGATGCCCGCCCGCAAAAGCTCTCAGCACACACCCAGAGAGCACTCAAGCAGCCAGTCCCGCGAGTGGAAGGAGTGAGCAGATGACAAAACCGATCATCAACATTTC
>JBPYDY010000207.1:0-4303 GCA_051986155.1 Methylocella sp. | reverse complement strand
ATCTCCCTGTCCTTGAGCGCGGCCATGATCATGCGGATCGTTCCGACACGCCGCTTGTCGGCGACCTTCATCGCGGCCTTGAGCTCGCTCGCAAATCTCTCCCGCATCGGCTACAACCCCGCGAATTTGACGCCGCGCGAGCGACGCTTTACCGCAACGAGCTGGAATTAGAGCGAAGATGACGGCCAGGCAAGAGCAGGCCATCCCCCCTTGGCAGGAGCCGCGCGCGACGGCGCTGCTCGTTTTGGCGAATGGCACGGTGCTCGAGGGCTTTGGCCTCGGCTCCACGGGTTTCGCGGTTGGCGAAGTCTGCTTCAACACGGCGATGACTGGCTACCAGGAGATCCTCACGGATCCCTCCTATACCGGCCAGATCGTCACATTCACCTTTCCGCACATCGGCAACACCGGCGTCAACGACGAGGATGTCGAGACGAACAATGGCGCAGCGAATGTCGGCGCGCGAGGGGTCATTGTCCACGCGCCCATCACCCGGCCCTCCAACCATCGCTCGCGCGGGGATTTCGGCGCATGGCTCGAGAAGCGCGGCATTGTCGGCCTTTATGGGCTCGACACAAGGGCGCTCACCGCCTTTATCCGTGAAAATGGCATGCCGAATGCCGTTATTGCCCATTCGCCTTCCGGCGATTTCGAAATCGGTCGGTTGCGGGCAATGGCGCGAGATTGGCCGGGGCTCGTCGGCATGGACCTCGTTCCCGAGGTCAGCTGCGCGCAGCGCTTTGACTGGACGCAAGCGGCCTGGGTGCCGGGCAAGGGTTATGCCGCCGCGGGACCGGCGGCCTACCGGGTTGTGGCCATCGACTATGGGATAAAGCTCAATATCTTGCGGCTTCTCACTGATGCAGGTTGCGCCGTCACCGTCGTGCCGGCCGATACTCCGGCCGACTCAATCCTAGCGATGCGGCCCGACGGAGTCTTTCTTTCCAACGGTCCGGGCGATCCCGCCGAGACGGGGAAATACGCCGTGCCCGTCATCCAAAGTCTGATCGAGAGCGGCGTGCCGACGTTCGGGATTTGCCTTGGCCATCAGATGCTGGCGCTCGCCATCGGCGCGCGAACGCTCAAGATGCACCAAGGCCATCATGGCGCCAACCATCCCGTTCAGGACTTTACCACCGGCAAGGTCGAGATCGTTTCGATGAATCACGGTTTTGCGGTCGATACGCAAAGCCTGCCGGAAAACGCGCGCGAAACCCACAGGTCTTTGTTTGACGGCTCAAACTGCGGCCTTCAATTGACTGGCCGGCCGGCCTTTTCGGTCCAGTACCACCCGGAAGCCTCGCCCGGCCCGCGCGACAGCCATTATCTCTTCACGCGCTTTATTGCCATGATGGAAAAGGCGAAAGCGGCGAAGGCCCAGGGATGAGAATGGCGCGGCGACCGCCCCAGTTTGGGCGTGTTATATGAGGATTGAGGCATCGTAAGCCGGCACGAAGCCGGTCCAAGAAAATCCCGTCCCGCTCAATTTACCGCCATGCCATCAAGAACCATGATTTTCGGCGGCGTCGAGAATCCAGGTCCGGTCGCAGAACGCGACATAGATTCGTTCTTGTCCCAATGCCGCGCCAAGCTCGACCGCAAGCTCGTTCAGCATGGCTTCGATTTCGAGATCGGGCAGATGGCCCAAATACGCGTGCACGGCCTCGCCAGTGAAAACCGCAACTGGCTCGCGGCCGGAACCTGCCGAGCCGTCTTCGCGCGGCCAAGCATAGGTTACCTCGGCGCGCGTGAACATTCCTGAGAGTGTGGGCAATCCGGTTTCGACCTTGCGGCGCATCCAGGCCCGTGCTGTGCGAACGGCCTCGGAAATGTCGTAGACGCGGCCGTCTTCATCCCAGCCTTCGCGCAGTCCAACCGTAATTCTGAAATCGCGGCGCGGGCCGCGCGACCCTTTTACGACAACATAGTCTTTACGCTGTATTCGAGCTGAGGTCGGCAACTGTCCTTCGGTCATGGCTTCGCTCCTTGCCGATTGCCTGCCCGTTTTCATGATAGGAAAAATTCAAGCTCGCGGATATCCGGGCATGACAGCAATCTCAATGGCGCCCGCTTCGCGGCATGCAGCCGACGAGGCTCTGTTTGATTCGCAACCGCAACTCCTGCGCCAGCCGAAATCGCGGCCGTCCGCGCAACCATTCTCGTCCCATGCCGAGAGGTATGTGGGCTTGCAAAGTTTTGGGCCGCGGCCGGGCAAAAAGCCTTTTCCACGTGAAGCATTTTTTGGATAATGCTAAATCGTGATTGGACAAGCCTTCGCGCCCATCAACCCCACAGCCAGCGGCATCGGCTTTGGGTCCGAGGCGCTGCAAGCACAGTGGTTTTTTTGCTGGTCCCGTGCAAGGATCGTGCTCCACTAACAATTGAGGTGGAAGAAGCCGCTCATGCTCGCGCTCGCCAGGACGGTCACCCTCGCTTCGGGCTGGCGGCGCTGGAGCATTGCCTTCGTGACGGGCGGGGCTGGCGCGCTTGCCATGGCGCCCTTCGACTTTTTTCCGGCGCTCATGATTCCGATGACCGCCGCCATTTGGCTCATCGACGGCTGCGCCGAGACGCGGCCAAAACCGCTCATCGGCTTTTTGCGCCTGGGGCAGCCCCGGTCCTTGTGGCGCGCCTTCTTCGTTGGTTGGTGGTGGGGCTTTGGTTACTTCGTTGCAGGCCTCTGGTGGCTTGGCGCGGCTTTTCTCGTGGAGGCCAAACAATTTGCCTGGGCTTTGCCGCTTGGCGTGGCGGGACTTCCCGCGCTGCTCGCGGTCTGGCCAGGCTTCGGGTTCATGCTGGCGCGCCTGATCTGGCCGCCCGGTGCGAGCCGCCTCTTTGCCTTTGCCGCGGCATTGAGCCTCGCGGAATGGCTGCGCGGGCATCTCTTCACCGGATTTCCCTGGAACGTCTTTGGCATGGCTCTTGGCGGCAATCTCGTGACGGCGCAACTCGCCTCGGTCATCGGCATTTACGGACTGACGATTGCCGCGATCCTGATCTTTTCCGCTCCCGCGGCGTATGGCGATAAACCGGCCGGAGCCCGGGCGCTCTACCGCGTTCCAATGCCCGTTTCCGTAGCGCTCCTCGCCTTTGCCGGAATTTGCGGATTCGGCGCCTTGCGGCTTTCGGCGCCGCCTGCGGAGCCGGTTGCGGACGTGAGATTGCGCATCATGCAGCCCAATCTGCCGCAGGACGAAAAATTCCGGCCCGAAAACGGCGCCCGGATCTTGGCTCATTACCTCGCCTTGTCTGCGTACGGGCCAGGACAGCGCGGGCCGGGCCTCGGCGGAATAAGCCTGCTCATCTGGCCCGAGTCGGCATTCCCGTTCGTCCTGGGGCATTCCGCTTGGGCGCTAGCGGAAATCGGCGAGGCCCTGCCGGAGAATACGCTCCTCGTCACCGGCGCCGCGCGCGCAGGCGACAGCGGCCAGGGCAGAGCACCCCCTCATTACTTCAACGCAATCCAAGTCGTTGCAAGCGGAGGTCACATCCTTGGCAGCTATGACAAGATGCATCTTGTGCCCTTCGGTGAGTATTTACCATTCCAATCATTTTTCGACCGCCTGGGGCTTCGGCAGTTTGTCCATGTCCCGGGCGGCTTCACACCCGGCGCGGGGCCGCGGTCGTTAGCCGTTGCCGGCATGCCCCGCGCAGCGCCATTGATCTGCTACGAGGCAATATTCCCGGGCGAGGCCATCGAAGCCGGGGCGCCGGAGCAACGTCCTCAGATGCTCCTTAATGTTACCAATGACGGCTGGTTTGGGACGACGCCCGGGCCTTACCAGCATTTTGCCCAGGCAAGGCTGCGGGCGATCGAGGAAGGCGTGCCTTTGATTCGCGCCGCCAACACGGGCATATCGGCGATTGTCGACCCCTATGGACGCGTCTTGGCGAGGCTCCCACTTGGCGCCGAAGGTGTCCTCGATGGCGGCTTGCCGCAAAGCATCGCCGCGCCGCCTTTTGCCCGCTTGCCTTTTACCATTGTGTTGATTATCTGGGGGAGCGTGGTTGCGGTGGCTGCTGCGGCCAAGATTCGCCTTGAAACAAACGCCGGGTGATGATATAAAAGCGCTGTTTCTTGTGAATTAATATCAAACTGCGCTTTTCATTCGTGATTTTCAGCGGATGGGGCCTCGGAATTTGCCCGCAGACCACGATATGTGAGGTCGGCCGGGCGTCCGAACGCTGTTCGTAATTCCCTCGATCACACAATCCGGTTCATCCATGACATCGACCGCGCCCGCAATGCCGAGGATATAACGTCTCAGATCTTGCGGCATCTTGGGCAAATTGGCGCTGAACG
>JBPYDY010000206.1:0-8221 GCA_051986155.1 Methylocella sp. | reverse complement strand
ATCATGAGAACTCCGAAGAGCGTCGGAATCATGAACAAAATGCGGCGGGCGATATAAGCGAGCATCTCTGGAATTCTTGAGCATAATCACGCGGTACAGCGGCAACCCAGTCTCAAGCGCGCTCTTTTCGCAAGTGCTTCTTGGATCCGCTCGATGATCTCGTTGCTTATCGTCTTTCCTTGAAGGATATTCCTGTAATATTCGGAAATCCAGTTACGATCAGATATCGTAATCGAGCCATCATGTTGAATTTGGAAGAGGCACTTATCGTACACGCGGTGTATGTCCGCCCTGAGAAGAATGCCATTGTCAGGTGAATCCCGGCCGCCTTCAGCGACTGGAACGATATGCGCTGCCTCGAGAGCGTCCTCAGTTGATTCGTCGGTAATGGCACAGCAATCATACATCGAAAGTAGCCCCTCCCTAAACGCAGCTTGTCTTCTTTCCAACTGGGATACAATTTTTCGGTCTCTTTGCTCAAGCTTAAGCGGCGCCCGTGGCAAGACAATACATCGTTGTGCCTCGCCATTGTATTTAGGGTAGTTACGGTCTTCCCAAACTGCGCTGCAAGAGTTTCGGTCTGCGCTAAAATCTATGGTCGCGGTGCCCCAGTACCAAGTGTTAGGTGCGCCAAGTTGATCTACAATGGCCTGATCATTCACAAGGTCTTGGTTATTCTCTTGGGAATATTGAATAACGATCTGCTGTGAGCCGTCCGGGTTTTTGGTCCTCGTGCTCGTTGTATTGATAGTGAGTCTCACCCTTGGGTCTTTGACACGGATTCGTGTGTTCTTGATTTCGTCAGCTGCAGGATTGGAGCCAAGTTCGGCAGGGACGGATTCGATGTGTTCCCCCCAATCAATTAATATAAAATCTACCATAACGTTCCCCGGAGGAGTTAAGAATAGAGCAAGGATTGATTACCGGCCCGAGAGATGGAGCCGCTTGGCCTTTTCCTCGTCGTACCACCAAGTGGATAGGACGCCCATGTCATAGCACGGGCCGCGTTCCGGATGGCCAAATATTTCCCAGTAGGCGATGAGATGATTGGGCTTGTTCCACATCGGCACCCAATAGTGCCCCGAACGCAGAATGCGGTCGATCGCCCGGCAAATAAAGGTCAGCTCCTCTCTTGTCGAAGCAACCAGCGCCTTTTCGATCAAGATATCGACGGCCTTGTTGGCGATCCCTGAGACGTTGCGCGAGCCGGGAAGATTGGCTGCTTCGGAGCCGAACGAGGAGCGCATGCCTTCCCCGGGCGTAAGCCCGAGGCCGAAGCGCGAGGTCACGATATCGTAATCGAAATCGTCGAGCCGCCGCTTATATTGAGCGGCATCAACCATGCGATAGTTCGCCTCGATCCCAAGCAGCTTCAAATTCTTGATGAACGGCGCCGTGTGCGGCTGCAGGGCATTGTCGAAATCCAGGAATTCGATCTCGAAGGGGGTGCCATCCGGCAGGGCCAAAACCGTTCCCGTGCGTTTGCAGCCGGCCTCCGAGAGGAGCTTTGCTGCCTGACGGAGAAGCTCGCGATCTTGCCCCGAGCCATCGGACACCGGCGGGACATAGACCTCGCCGAAGACAGACGGGTCAAGTTCGTTGCGGAAAGGCTCGAGCAGCGCGAGCTCTTCCGGCGCAGGCTTGCCTTCTGCGACCATCGGCGAATTTTGAAAATAGGATACGGTGCGGGTATAGACGCCATACATGATATTGGCGTTGGTCCATTCGAAATCGAAGGCAAGGCCAATCGCCTGCCGGATCCTTACATCTTTGAACTTGCCGCGCCTTATGTTGAGGAACCAGCCCTGCGTTCCAAGCGGTGATTCATCGGGAATAGTTGCGCGTATCACCTTTCCTTCCTTGACCGCGCCAAAATCGTAACCTGTGGCCCATACTGCCGACGTGAACTCTTCGCGGAATGTGAAAACGCCCGCCTTAAAGGCTTCGAACGCCACCTTGCGGTCGCCAAAATATTCAAACCTTATGCGATCGAAATTCGCCTGACCAATATTGACGGGAAGGTCCTTGGCCCAATAATCCGGCACGCGGTCGAACGCAATGTAATGGCCGGTATCGAAAGCTCCGACCTTATGGGCGCCCGATCCGAGCGGCGGCTCAAGCGTGGTTTCGTCGAAAGGATGAGCTTTGTAATACTCGGCCGAAAAAATTGGCTGGCCCGCAATGATCAATGCCGCTTCCCGGCTATGCTGCGGTCTCAAGCGGACAAGCAAAATGTCATCGGCCTCCGCCTCGGCTGCATCGAGATCGCGAAGCGGCTGGCGGATCGCGGGATGGCCTTTGGTCTTCAGAATATTAAGCGAAAAAGCGGCATCGCGCGCCGTCAAGGGCGAGCCGTCATGAAAGCGCGCTTCCTTGCGCAGAAGAAAACGGTAAGCGGTTTTGTCGGCAGATATCCGCACGGCGCGCGCGACGAGGCCGTAAAGCGAATCCGGCTCATCACCGCTGCCGGCCATGAGAGAGTCGAAAATCAGCCCCATGCCGGCGGCGCCATCACCCTTCAATATGTAAATGTTCAGAGTGTTGAAGGTGGTGAAATTCTGGTTGCCGGAGGTCGAAGTGGTTTGCAGGGAAATTTCGCCGCCCTTAGGCGCATCTGGGTTGACGTAAGGGAAACGAGCAAAATCGGCCGGCAGCGCGAGATCGCCGAAGATCGATAGGCCATGGGTCTCGGTCTCGGCGGTGGCTGCCCGCGAGGAGGCCGCAAAAAATCGCGGCAGGACGAGGCCTCCTACACTCAATTTGAGCGCCGTGCGGCGGGTCAGCAAACTGGGCAATCGATGAAAGAAGCGCTCGGTCAAGATTTTCCTTTCATGCGCCGTGGCAATCGTGAGAGTTGCCTGGTCTTAACCTTTTGAATCCCGCATGCTCGCGCCGGCAACCGCGGCAAATTTTATTGTTCGGGGCTTGCCCGGTAGGCCTTGGGAAGCTCCGGTTTTCGGACGAACGCCGTGCAAACATGCAACGACGACCATTTAAGCACAGAAACCGCGTAATGGAGAACTCAGCGCCTGCTAAACCACAATTAAGATGTTATTTTTTCTGCAGAGGTTCGCGATTGCCCGGTAAGCTACGCCGATAGGCTGCAATGTCAGCGTGCTTAACTCGCGATTGGCTGCGACTTTTTGCCACCGTTTTGCTCGGCGAGCGGCACAGCTTGCCGCACAACCGGTTCTTGCGAACCCCTAGCCGCACTATTTCCTTTGGCAGGCCGCGGCATTTTGAAATCGAGCAGCTACGGCGCTCATTGAAATCGAGCAGCAACGGCGCTCAGCCATTCTCCAGAGCGCCAAACCTGCAACCGCACGCTCCGCCGCCAGCAGCGAAATTCTGGCTAAATTCTGCGCGCCGGCGCGGCCTTGACGGTTGCGGCCGCGCGCAGGGCGCGCCTTGCATTGGTACGCCCGCGCTTCTCACCTAAGAGGCCGCTCAAGGACTGGTGGGGACTGCCCCAATTAGGGTTCTAGTATTGATGGCCTGAGTGGTGATAGGCACGCCTTGTATGCCAAGCATGACGCTGGTCGCGGTCGTGGCAACTTGAGTGACATAGGCTAGGAATTTGCCCGACTCGTACGAAGCGGCGTTGGCTATGAAGAGAATGTCATCGTTGCGCATCTGAAACCTTGTAGCCATGAAATAGGTGCCGGGATCGCGGAAATTCATCCAAAATATGACCGGAACGAGAGGTCCGGCGAATTTTGTCATGTCGGCACCCAAAAGCTGCGCGACTTCGGGCGGCTCCTGGCGGTAAAGGAATACCCCGCCGGCATCGGCTGTGAGATCGCCTATACCGCCGGCCTTGCCTAAGGCTTCCGCGAGGTTGAGCCGCCAGGCGCCGAACGGAATTTGCGCTTGGTTGACAGTGGAAGATACACTGAAAGCGCCAAAGCTGATGAATTTCTGGTCTTCCTGGTAGACGTAGATGCGGTCCCCAGGCAGCACAAAAATATTATTCCCAGGCTCCATAACGAGGTTTTCGAACGGCACAGTGGCGCGTTTACCGCCCCGTTCGAGCATGACCCAGCTCTGGTATCCGGCCCCTGAAATTCCCCCAGCGCGCGTGATGGCATCAAGCACGCGGTCCCGCGCGCCGCTCGCCGGTACCGCGAAGCGAAGCGGCGTATTGACCGAGCCGATCACGCTGATCAAGGAAGTGCGCTGCTGTTCCAAGCTCACGATGACCTGAGGTTCGATCGCCCGGTTCTTGACCTTTTCGATAATTTCGTTTTGGACCTGGACATTGGTGCGGCCAGCGGCCTTGATTAATCCTGCATAAGGAACGGTGATATTGCCGTTATTGTCGACGATTTGAGGTGGAAGAGCCACGAAATTGCCCGGGCGGACGCCGGCTTCGAGAGGGATGAACAAGCCTCCGGCCGCTGCTTCAAAAATCGTGATGTCAATGACATCGCCAATCCCGAACGTGATGTTTTTGGGCGGGCGCCGGTCGGTGAATGCCCCGGCGAGACCTTTCGGCTCATGCGCCGCAAGAATGTCGAGCGCCACCGGGGTGAGCTTAACCAACGCATAGGGAACGGTCTCGGAATTTCCAGAGCGAATATCCCAAGATTCCGGCCCTGGACCGGGGAAAAACGCGCAACCTCCGGTCCCCAGCAGAGCAAGGGACAAAGTCAAGATCGAGCCGCATCGCGAGCTAAACATGAAATTCCCCTGCAGGTTCCCTCGGCCGCCGATCGATCGAAAATAGCAGCTCACTCAAGGAAAGCGGAGCCGTTTTCTCCGCGGCAGCGCGATATCCTGAGAAGTGTTACAAAATTGGCACATCTCTCTCTTGAACCGCCAACGTAAGTGTGCGGCAGTGAACCGAAAGAAATGCGGCCCAATTGTGGTCAGGTGGCAAGCTTTGCCCTGCGCTTGAGAATTCCGAGCACTAATTCTGAACACCAATACAGAATCTCCATTGCTTGCGTGACGCTGGCCCAATATCCGTACGGTCTATCGCCCAACGGGTCTCGGCGAAGGCTAAAAGATGGCAATCGGGAAGGCACTGGAAAGTGAACTCGAGGCCGATGGCGCCGGGAATAACCGCGCCGGGGCCCTCGTCTCGGCGCTCGGATGCCGGTCGATCGTTCTCGTTGGCCTCATGGGATCTGGCAAGTCGTCGACGGGCCGGCGCCTCGCACAGGAGCTCGGCCTCGAATTTGTCGATTCGGATGCGGAGATCGAGGCCGCGGCGAGCATGTCGATCAGCGAAATTTTCGCGCGGCACGGTGAGGATTTTTTCCGGGATGGCGAGCGCCGGGTTATTGCCCGGCTGTTGAAGAAAGGGCCGAACGTACTTGCGACCGGCGGCGGCGCTTTCATGAACGAAGAGACGCGGTCGAATATAGCGGCGTCCGGAATATCGGTGTGGCTGAAGTCAGATTATGACGTGCTTTGGCGCCGAGTTCGCAAGCGGTCGCACCGGCCGCTGCTGCAAAACGGCGACCCCGAGCAAACGCTGCGCACGCTGATGGAGCAGCGTTATCCAGTTTATGCTCAAGCCGATGTCACGGTCGTCTCGCGAGAAGGGCCACAGGACGCCGTCGTCGCAGATACGATATTAGCGCTCGAATCGCTGCTTGGGTTGTTGCCTGCACCGTTGCCGGCAGCACTACAGAGCGGTGTTCCCGTTGGCGCCGCGGACGCGGACGCACAGACCTCAAGTCTGCCTGCGGCTGCGGAGATCCGTGTCGAACTCGGGAACCGAAGTTATCCCATCTTGATAGGGCCGGGTCTCATCGCGCAAGCGGGAGATCATATTCGCCGGCTCGCGCCGCGGGCGAGCTGCGCAATCGTCACCGACGAAAATGTCGCGCGGCTGCATTTGCCGGCCCTCGAACGCGCGCTCGATGACGCCGCGATCCGCCACGCGCGCGTGATTGTGGCCGCCGGTGAAAAGTCAAAGTCCTTCGAGACCTATGCCCATGTGTGCGATGCTTTGCTTGCCGCCCGGCTCGAACGCGGCGATGCCGTGATCGCACTTGGCGGCGGCGTCACAGGCGATCTTGCCGGTTTCGCGGCAGCAACGGTGCGCCGCGGTATGCGCCTTATACAAATGCCGACGACGCTGCTCGCCCAAGTCGATTCCTCGGTCGGCGGCAAAACCGGGATCAATTCGGTTCACGGCAAGAATCTCGTCGGCGCTTTCCACCAGCCTGCGCTCGTGATTGCAGACGCCGCCGCGCTCAAAACGCTGCCCCCGCGCGAGTTTCGCGCTGGCTATGCGGAAGTCGTCAAATATGGACTTCTCGGCGACGCAAATTTCTTCGCCTGGCTTGAAGCCAATTGGCAGGCGGTTTTCGCGGGCGGAGCACCCCGCATCCGTGCCATTGCAACGAGCTGCAAGGCGAAGGCCGCCATTGTCGGGCGCGACGAATATGAAGCGGGCGAACGGGCTCTGCTCAATCTCGGCCACACCTTTGGGCATGCGCTCGAACGCGTGACCGCCTACGACGCGGAAAGGCTGGTGCATGGCGAGGCGGTCGCGATCGGCATGGCTTGCGCGTTCCGGTTTTCCGCTCGCCGCGGCCTCTGCACGGCGGAAGACGCCGCGCGGGCCGAAGCGCATCTCAAGGCGGTTGGCCTTCCGGTTCGCATGAGCGCAATTCCCGGCTTCGATGCGACGGCCGAGGCGATCCTGGACGCCATGTACCAGGACAAGAAGGTCGTAGAGGGCGCGCTCACCTTTGTACTCGCCCGCGGGATCGGCGATTGCTTTATTGCCAAGGGGATCGAGCCAGACGATGCTCGCGCGTTTCTGGAGGAAGAGCTCAAAACAAAGCAATAATCAGCGTAAGAAGACGTAACCGCGACGCGCGAGGCAAGAATTCACGACGAGGACAGAGTCTTGCATTGGGTTACTTGCGGTTGCTGTTCCCTGCGCATTTGCCGCATCGCCGGTTGCGCTGGCAGCACTCCCGCGCGCCGCCGCGCTTTGCGCCGCCCTTAGTCCGGGGATCGGAAGGGATTGCAGGAACGCCCCGGTGGAGGAAAGCGCAGACCCGGAGGCGGCTTGTTGCGAGCCCGCACGCACCGCCTGCTCCTGAGGCGCCGCGCGATTGCGGAAAAGCCAGATCCTTTGGTACTTCTCTTCTTTAAATCCCTTCGAATCCCGATCAACCAGAGGCTCATAGATCGGCGCCGCTGCCCCTTGCGCCCTTACCGGCGTCGTGAGCCCGCTCAACGCCGTCACAACAACCAAAGCGGCAAGAACTTCCCCAATTTTCCTCATTGTCTCCTCTTCCCGAAGACAGCGATTTTCAATCACTCGTCAAATGGATGATGGAGGGACGAACCCCGTGCCAGTGACCTTGAACACGGTGCCGCATTCGACCAGCCCGCAAGACGAGGTCACGTGCCGCCTTGGAGCGTCGTCCCATACAAATTACCCTTGCTGTCAGCCGCTCCATAAGCTGGTGCCCGGCGATCTTACATGGATGAAGTCTTATTGCAACGGCCGAGGCCGTAAAAGCGCCGCTGCAGCCCGCTTGTATCGCACGGTCTTGCTTTGGCGGAGGCACGCCACCGCCCTTTGCCGGCTTGTGGCATTACGCATCAGTCAGACGTTTGCGCGAAAGGGCGCGGTCCAAGATCAATCGGCAGAGCCGGCCTCTTTGCCAAAGCCGGCTTTTTCCATGGCCCGATGAATCTTGTTCTGAAACGCCGCGTCCTTGCCTTCGGCAAGCAGCGTCGCGTGGGCCGCAATTGCATCGCAGAGAGCCTCAAGCCATGGAATGTCTTCCTTAAAAAAATTGCTCAGCACATAAGCATGCACGAGGGCCTTGTCGCCGGGATGGCCAATGCCGATCCGCACGCGGCGGTAGTCATTGCCAAGATGGGCGGTCAGCGAATTGAGGCCGTTATGGCCGGCGTTCCCGCCGCCTTGCTTCACCCGCATCTTGCCCGGCGGCAAATCGAGCTCGTCGTGAAAGACGACTATGTGTGACGGCTCGATCTTATAAAACCGCGCCGCCTCCCCGGCTGAGCGGCCGGATTCGTTCATATAGGTCTGGGGTTTCAGCAAAATGACCCGCTCGCTGGCAAGCTCGATCTCGCTCACGAGTCCCTGAAAGCGCGCGCGAAAGGCGGGCGCATGATAGGTGCGCGCGATCGCCTCGACGGCCATGAAGCCCGCATTATGGCGATGGCCCGCAAAGGCCTTACCCATATTGCCGAGACCGGCAAAGAGAAGCATCGCGCC
>JBPYDY010000205.1:0-5502 GCA_051986155.1 Methylocella sp. | reverse complement strand
GCGCGCGAAAGGCGGGCGCATGATAGGTGCGCGCGATCGCCTCGACGGCCATGAAGCCCGCATTATGGCGATGGCCCGCAAAGGCCTTACCCATATTGCCGAGACCGGCAAAGAGAAGCATCGCGCCTGCTCAAAGCTGCCGGAAGCCGCGGCGGCAAGTGCCGCCTGCCGCGCCGCCTATTTCTTGCCCTTGGGAGGCGCTTTGGCAGCGGCGGCCGCGGGCGCCGCGCCCTCCGCGGCTTTCGCCTTTGCGTCGGGCGCCGAGGCGGCGGCCGGGGTTGCCGCGGCGGCGGCCGCGGCCGGGGCGGGCGTCTCCTCGACGGCGACGAGCGGCGGCGCGATCGACGCGATGGTGAAATCGCGTTCGCGTTGCGTCGGTTTGCAGCCTTCGGGCAGCGAGATTGCGGTAATATGCACGGAGTCGTTGATTTGCAGGTTGGCGAGATCGACGATGACCGCCTCGGGAATCGCGTCGGCCGGAACGCGCATTTCGATCGCATGACGCACGACATTCAAGCTGCCGCCCCTCTTGATGCCCGGGCAGACATCCTGATTGATAAAATGCACCGGCACTGCGACCCGCAGACTGGCTCCGGGCGTCAGGCGGAGAAAATCGACGTGGAGCGGCTGATCCTTGACGGGATCGAGCTGGTATTCGCGCGGGATGATGCGTTGCTTAGCGCCCTCTACGTCGAGCTCGAAGATTGTCGTCAGGAAATGCCCGGCGTAGATCAGCTTGTTGATTTCCCGGTAATCGAGAGAAACGAGCGCAGGGGGATCGCCGCCCCCGTAGACGACGCCTGGAATGCGGCCTTCCCGGCGAATGTGGCGGGCGGCCCCCTTGCCCGACCCAACGCGCGCCGTGGCCGTGAGAGTTCTTGTCGCGGTCATTATCGGTATCCTGAAAGCGCCCGCGCCTCCAGGGCGCCAAAAGGGACAATAGCGGCGCTTATAGCGGCGTGTCTGTCGGGATGCAACGCCAAGCCAGACGTCCGAATTTCGTCCGCCCCCCGCTCGCGCCGGCAGGTCATCGTTTCAAGAAGCGATACGCCTGCCGCCTCCGCATGCTATTGAGGGAGGGGCTTCGTTTACGTGCGCCTCAGGGTCGCAAATGTTCAAAAAAATCCTCATCGCGAACCGCGGCGAGATTACCTGCCGGATCATTGCGACGGCGCGGCGAATGGGGATTGCCGTGGTTGCCGTCTATTCGGAGGCGGACAAGGATGCGCTCCATGTGGAAATGGCGGACGAGGCCGTGCCAATCGGACCGGCGCCCTCCGCGCAAAGTTATCTCGTCATCGAAAAGATCCTCGCCGCCTGCAAGGCAACTGGCGCGCAAGCGGTTCACCCTGGCTACGGATTTTTGTCCGAGCAGGCGGAGTTCGCGCGCGCGCTGGGGGCAAACGATATCGCCTTCATCGGCCCGAGCGCGAAGGCCATCGCCGCGATGGGCGACAAGCTGATAGCAAAGGAAATCGCACGGTCTTCGGGCATCGTGGTCGTGCCAGGGTTTTTGGGCCAAGCAAGCGACGTCAGCGAGGCAGCGCAGGCCGCCGATTCGATCGGCTATCCGGTGATGGTCAAGGCCGTTGCGGGCGGCGGCGGCAGGGGAATGCGCGTCGTTGAGGCTCACGAGGGACTGGGCGAAAATCTTATCCGCGCGCAATCCGAAGCGAAAGCCGCCTTCGGCGACGGCCGGGTCTTTATCGAAAAATTCATTCCCTCACCGCGGCATATCGAGGTCCAGCTGCTCGCCGACAAGCATGGAAACGTCGTCCATCTTGGCGAACGCGAATGTTCTATTCAGCGCCGGCACCAGAAGCTGATCGAAGAAACGCCCTCCCCCTTCATCGACGTGGAAACCCGCCGAAAACTCGGTGCCCAAGCGATCGCGCTTGCCAAGGCCGTCGAATATGATTCGGCTGGCACGGTCGAATTCATTGCAGGCGAAGACAAGAGCTTCTATTTCCTCGAAATGAACACGCGCCTTCAAGTCGAACATCCGGTGACCGAGCTCTGCACCGGGATCGATCTCGTCGAACAAATGATCCGGTCGGCCGCAGGAGAGAAGCTGTCCATCGCGCAACAGGATGTCCGGCAAAGAGGCTGGGCCATCGAATCCCGAATCCTCGCCGAGGACCCCGAACGGAATTTTCTACCTTCGACGGGAAGGCTCTGGAGCTATCGCGAGCCGGCGGAACGGATGGTGGGCAGCGCGGCGCTGCGAATCGATTCGGGCATTCGCGAAGGAAGCGAGATATCGATCCATTATGATCCGCTCATCGCCAAACTCGTGACCCATGCCGCGGACCGGGCCGCGGCCGTAGATGCGCAAAGCGAAGCTCTCGATTCGTTTGTCATCGAAGGAGTTGCCAGCAACATCGGCTTTCTTGCGGCCGTGATGGTCAATCCGCGGTTTCGAAGAGGGCAACTCTCGACCGGCTTTATAGAGCGGGAATTCCCGCGCGGTTTCGTTCCGATCTTGCCGGAGGGCGAAATCGCCCGCCGGCTCGCATGTGTCGCTACAGCTGCCGATCATGTTATCGATGTGCGAAAACGCGCGATTTCAGGTCAAATGTGGACCGCTCGGCTTGCGGCCAGCCGCTCGGTCATGCTCGGCAAGACACGCTACGACATTCAAATCGAGGAGGCTGACGACGGCGTCGCCGTGTTTTTCGGGACAGACAGCTGCGTTTATCGTTGTGTTTCCGCGTGGGCGCCGGGAATGCCTGTCTTTGTGGGCACGATCAATGGCGAACGAGTTACGGTTCAAATCCGCTCCATTCTCAATGGCTATCGTTTGGCGCACTGGGGCGTCCTTTGTGACGCCCATGTCTTGACACCGCGCGAGGCTGATGTTGCCGCTCTCATGCCGGAGAAAAAAGCCGCTTCGGGTATGAACGTTCTTAGGTCTCCAATGCCCGCTCTCGTCAAATCGGTCGAAGTAACCGCTGGCCAGGCGGTGAAATCGGGCGAAGTCCTCTGCGTCATCGAGGCGATGAAAATGGAAACGGTTCTGCGCGCCGGGCATGATGTGACGGTGGGCACGATACATGTGAAGCCTGGCGAATTCATTGCCGTCGATGCCGTCATCATGGCGTTTGGGTGAGCGCGGGTTCAATGCACGGATTGGAAAAGCTACAGATGAGAACTCTTCTTACAATCGTTTTGACATTGGGAATTGGCACTTACGGTCCCCTTGCTTCCGCGTCCGCACAAGAGAAGGTGGTCAATGTCTACGGCTGGAGCGATTATATCGACCCCAAGGTCATGGAAGATTTTACTAGGGAAACGGGGATCAAGGTCACCTACGACGCCTATGGTTCGGCTGCGGTTATTGGGGAGGCCCTTGGCGGGAAGACCGGCTTCGATGTGGTTATTGTTCCTGGGCGCGAGCTTCAGAAGCGGATTGCTGCGGGTCAATTCCAAAGGCTCGATAAGACCAAGCTTCCGAACAGCAGAAATCTATGGCCGGAGGTCATGGCTCGCCTCGCCGTTTATGACCCCGGCAATCAATATGCGGTCAATTACCTCTGGTTCACAATGGGCCTCGCTTATAATGTCGACAAGCTCAAGGAAGTCTTAGGCGATGCGGCAGCCGACGCATGGCAAGGCTCCAATGAGCCGGCCGCGTCCTGGGACGCCATTTTCAGGCCTGAGAGCCTGCGGAAATTCGCCGGCTGCGGGGTTATGATTCCGGACAATGGCGAAGACATGTTCGCGATCGCGCTCATCTATCTTAAAGCCGACCCAGCTTCTTTGCGGCCGAGCGTTATCAAATGGGCCGCGGGATTTTTGAACATCACCAGCCGGAAGGCGAAAACTTTCGACTCGTCCGGCTATGCCGACGCGCTGGCCAACGGTGATATTTGTCTCGCTGTCGGCTCATCGGCTGAGAGTTTTCGCGCACGCGACCGTGCAAGAGAGGCCGACAGCGACGCTGAAATCGACTTCGCGATCCCCAAGGAGGGCAGTTTGATGCTGCTCGACAATCTGGCAATTCCCGCGAACGCGCAACATGTCGAGGAAGCCTATGCCTTCATCGATTTCCTGTTGCGGCCAGAGGTTGCCGCGCGCAATACGAATTTCACGCATATCGCGAGCGGAGTTCTGGCGGCGAAAGCGGCGATAGACGCGCGCCTTGCCGAAGATACCCCGCTCTATCCGGGCGATTCGGTGATGCGCCGGCTTTTCGCTGCGCCATATCGCGATCCAGTGGCGGAAAAGACGATCGGACGGGAATGGGCAAAGATCAAAGCGGGCAAATATTCGCCTTGAGGCCGTTGTCCGCTGCCGGTTCGCTCTTTCATGGCGCTGCCTGCCATCAACTTTGCCGGCCAAGAACAGCCGCAGCTAGAGGTCCGGGGTTTCACTGTGGATTAGGTTTGTGGTGACGGTCGCGATCGCGCCTGGCAAGCCGCCCTCAGCCAAACTTCCAAGCGCAGCGCCGGGGCCATCCGCTGCTTGCTGCCGCGCCTCCGAGCGCTGGGGTCAAACTCTGCGAATGGGCCCCTGCTCCGCCGCCAGCGCAGTTGCCGCCTCGCCGTTGTCTGCTTTCTTTCGGCGTTTTGCGGGCCGTCCGTCCCTTGCCTTTGGACGGCTGGTGACTATATCCATATCCCGCTGCGCGGATCGGTCATTTCTGTCCCTTGCCAGGCTGCCGGTCGAGAGCGGTTAGGCAATTGGGAAAGCTGGAAAATCTTTTTGTCGGGGAGGTGTGCGACATTTTTTTGAATAAGGGGTGTTGACAGCCGGAGCGGGCTCGACCTATAAGCCGGGCACCGACTGCAGCGCTGCCTTCAATGGCGGGCGCGTTTTTTCTCGCCTTATTAGGATTAGGCCTAAGTTTGCTCGGTCTAGCCGGCCGAGGGGAGAGAACGTCGCCGCTGCGCTGCCCCGACTTGAGTGGTTGTGTTGTTTGACAATTGAATCGGAAGAAAGAGAAACGTGGACGGCGGGGTCCTTGCGGGCCGCTTATATTACTATTCACGTAATGTAGGCGGCCGTGAGATACTCTGGCGGTCACGTGACTTAAGTTCACTTAAAGCTGCGAATCAAAGGTTCGCGGCAAAGTGTGCTTGGGACTCGTCGAATAAAATCGTCGAAACAAGTGACCGGCCAGCGACAAATTCTCATTAAACTTGAGAGTTTGATCCTGGCTCAGAACGAACGCTGGCGGCAGGCCTAACACATGCAAGTCGAACGCCGTAGCAATACGGAGTGGCAGACGGGTGAGTAACACGTGGGAACATGCCCTTCGGTTCGGAATAACTCAGGGAAACTTGAGCTAATACCGGATACGTCCAAGGCAACTTGGAGAAAGATTTATCGCCGATGGATTGGCCCGCGTCTGATTAGCTAGTTGGTGGGGTAACGGCTCACCAAGGCGACGATCAGTAGCTGGTCTGAGAGGATGATCAGCCACATTGGGACTGAGACACGGCCCAAACTCCTACGGGAGGCAGCAGTGGGGAATATTGGACAATGGGCGCAAGCCTGATC
>JBPYDY010000204.1:0-2783 GCA_051986155.1 Methylocella sp. | reverse complement strand
TGGCCGTGACCACCCACATATTGTGCTGCTTCCGCCACCTCAAACAAAAATTTCCACGCTCGAATTACCAGTCCACATCAGAATGGGCCGAAGCGGTCATAGGCGAAATCAAATCAGTTCTACTGCCAGCTACGTCCCCGAGCCTCGAGGCGACCGAACCGGGGGAGGGCGATTTGACCGGACCAATGCGTCAATCGGTCGTTGAAGCCAAAGTGGCCGCTTCCATCCTCACTGAAAAGCAATTATTTGACAACGAACTTAATTTACGCGAGCGGCTCGAGGGGATGATTGATCGAAAGGTCAAACATCTCATCCAACTAAAAACCAACAAACAAATGCTTCGCCAAACCACCGGCGCGCCAGAAAACGAACAACCAAAAAGAACCGCCGCAAGGAGTGGCCTCCAATAGACGCTGCGACAGGCTCGGCACTGCCGCGGTTCCCAAAAAAATCGACTTCCTTTTGCCGCCGACGGCTTGAGTGCTCCTGTTGCGGCAATTTGGCGCAAAGTTGTAAGATATATTCATTACACGCAATAGTAGTATAATTGCGAAATGAAATGAAATCCCGTCGGCAGGTCAAGCGATTACAAAACCGCGCTTGATCACAAACAGAGTCTGAGATGACCGCTCAGATCGTCCCCTCGAGCGTGTTCTAGTCCGGCTTGACCACCCGGATATGCAGCTCGCGCAATTGTTTCGGCGAGACCTCCGACGGCGCGCCAATCATCAGGTCCTCGGCGCGCTGGTTCATCGGGAACAGCACCACCGCTTCGCGCAGGTTCTCCTCGCCGCAAAGCAGCATGACGATGCGGTCGATGCCGGACGCGATGCCGCCGTGCGGCGGCGCGCCGAACAAGAGCGCATGCAGCATGCCGCCGAAAGCGCTGCCCGAGCGTCGACTCGTCGTAGCCGGCGATGGCGAAGCTCTTCTTCATCACTTCGGGGCGATGGTTGCGGATCGCGCCGGAGCAACTGCGCGAGCTGACCATTGCTGCCGCTCGGGCAGCGGCACGCAGCTAGTCGTAAGGGCGGGTGGTCGCATCTGTCATCGAATTGCAATACTCTCGTGCGCCTAAATCCGTAAGCGATCGGGCATCACTTGGGGGGAGGCGGAGTAATGGGCAAACAATGGCGAACTTTCATTATTGCCGGTGCGGCTTTGGTTGGTCTTGCCGCGCCCGCACAAGCCGCCGATGCCATTTGTTACAATTGCCCGCCGCAATGGGCTGATTTTGCCTCCATGCTAAAAGCGGTTAAGGCCGATCTGGGCTACGACATTCCATTCGACAACAAGAATTCCGGCCAGGCGCTGTCGCAGATCATCGCAGAAAAGAACAATCCAGTCGCTGACGTCGTGTACTACGGCGTCAATTTTGGCATGAAGGCCAAAGCAGCGGGCGTGATCGACCCCTATAAACCAGCCGGTTGGGATCAAGTGCCCGCCGGATTGAGGGACGCCGATGGCTACTGGACCACCATTCACTCAGGCACGCTCGGTCTGTTCATCAACAAGGATGCGCTCGGCAATAATCCGGTACCGGCGTGCTGGAAGGATTTATTGAAACCGCAATATAAAGGCATGGTCGGGTATCTTGATCCGTCCTCGGCCGCAGTCGGCTTCGTCGGCGCGGTCGCCGTCAATATCGGACTTGGCGGTACGGACAACAACATGACTCCGGCGCTCGAGTTCTTCAAACAATTACACGCTAACCAGCCGATCGTGCCGAAGCAAACGTCGTACGCACGCGTGGTGTCGGGCGAAATCCCGATCCTGTTCGACTACGACTTTAACGCTTATCGCGCCAAATACGGCGAGTCAGGCAATTTTGAATTCGTTATTCCCTGCGAGGGCACGGTGGTGTTCCCTTATGTCACCAGCCTCGTCAAAAACGCGCCCGATCGCGCCAAGGCGGAGAAAGTCCTCGATTATTTCTTGTCCGACAAAGGCCAAGCGATGTGGGCAAATGCCTATCTGCGTCCCGCCCGGCCGATCGAGCTTCCGCAGGCGATCAAAACCAAGTTCCTGCCGGCCAGCGATTACGCCCGCGCCAAAAGCGTCGATTGGGCCAAAATGGAGTCGGTGCAAAACGCCTTCACCGAGCGCTATCTCGCTGAAGTGAGATGATGCATCATCGCGTTCCGGCAGCTTGCCTGCGGAGCGCAGTCGCCAATGAGCAAAAGAACATTCGTCGGCGTTTGCTTCCTGCCGCTGGCCGTTCTGGTCGCGGCATTCTTTCTGCTGCCGATGGCGCGCCTGATATTTACGGGCGCGAGCGGGCAGGACGGGTTACGCGCCTACGCGGCCATTCTGCTCGATCCACGTTATCGCGCCACCTTGCTCAACACGATATCGCTCGCGGCGGCGACCACGATCGCCACTTTGGTGATCGCCACCATCAGCGGGCTGTTCCTGCAGCGGCACCGGTTTCCAGGCCACGCAATGCTGGTGGCAATGCTGACCTTCCCACTCGCTTTTCCCGGCGTCGTCGTCGGCTTTATGATCATTCTGCTTGCCGGACGGCAGGGATTGCTAGGCGATTTGACGCTGCGCTTGTTCGGCACGAAAGAAGTATTCGCCTATTCTCTGCAGGGCCTATTTCTCGGCTACCTTTATTTTTCCATCCCGCGCGTGATTCTCACGATTATGGCGGCGGTGGAGAAGCTCGATCCTAGCCTGGAAGAGGCGGCGCGGGCGCTCGGCGCCGGACCATGGCGCGTTCTGCGCGACATTATCCTGCCGGCGCTGACGCCGGCCTTCATCGCTTCAGGGGCGATCGCTTT
>JBPYDY010000203.1:0-3510 GCA_051986155.1 Methylocella sp. | reverse complement strand
GCCTCGCATTGAGCGTCCGCTTCGCAATTTCTTCTCCGCCGGGAATGGAGATTTCGACGATCACGTCGCCCGTGCCGCCCCAGGCGCCCACGGCTTCATTGATGGCGGTCTTGATCATGGAGCGGGGCGCCGGATTGATCGCAGGCTCTCCGGGCGGCAAGGCGAGGCCGGGGCGGGTGACGGTTCCTACGCCTTTCCCCGCACGGAAGGCGACGCCCGAACCGGCCGCGCCATGTGCAACCCGGGTGATGACGAGCGCCCCATGCGTGACATCGGGATCATCGCCCGCGTCCTTGACGATGCCTGCGCGCGCAAACCCTTGGCCCTGCTCCGCCAAGGCGAGCGCGAAGGATGGCTGCATTCCATTCGGCAGTGTAATCGTGACAGGGTCGGGAAAGCGGCCTGTCAAGAGCGCCTCATAGGCCGCGCGTGCTCCGGCGGCGGCGCAGGCCCCGGTCGTCCAGCCCCGCCGCAATTTCGCGTTTGCGGAGGGATTTTTATGAGGCTCGTTCATAAGTCGGGAAATGGATTCACGTGAATTTTGTATCTCATGACGGCGCCAATTTAGCACATGGGCTCGTGATTGCCGCGCCGCGTTCAGGCTCGGGCAAGACCCTGCTCACGCTTGGCCTCCTGCGCGCCTACCGCAACGCGGGGCTACCCGTCGCGGGCGCCAAATGCGGGCCGGATTATATCGACCCGGGTTTTCACGCTGCAGCAAGCGGTAAGCCCTGCATCAACCTCGACAGCTGGGCAATGGCTCCTGAGCTTATGCATGCGCTCGCCTCTGCCGCGGGCGAGTCTTCGGCCTATATTCTCTGCGAAGGCGTGATGGGGCTCTTCGACGGTGTCCCGGCAGTGTGCGGCCGGACGGGCTCGACCGCCGATGTCGCGGCAGCGCTCGGCTGGCCGGTTGTGCTTGTCGTCGACGTTAGCGGCCAGTCGCAATCGGCAGCAGCCATCGTCAATGGCTGCGCCAACTTTGACCCCCGCATCGAGATTGCCGGCGTCGTGTTGAACCGCATCGCGAGCGTGCGTCACCGCTCGCTCGCGAGCGAAGCCATCGAGGCGGCCGGGTTCAAAGTGTTGGGCGCGTTGCCGAGGGCCGAAGTGCTTAGACTCCCGGAGCGCCACCTCGGTCTCGTGCAGGCAGAAGAAACCATTGGGCTTGAAGCGGCTCTGGATAAAATCGCCGAATTTATCGCCACACACGCCGATATTTCCGCCATTTTATCTTCTGCCCGGGCGCTGGCCGAACCGGCTCGGCCCGAGCCGCCTGCCTTGCTTCCTCCCGCGCAGCGCATCGCCGTCGCAAAAGACGAGGCATTTTCGTTTCTCTATCCGCATATTTTGGCGGGCTGGCAGAAGGTCGGCGCGGAAATCTTCTTCTTTTCGCCGCTTGCCGACGAGCCGCCCCCAAAACATTGCGCCTTTTGCTGGCTACCTGGCGGCTATCCCGAGCTTCACGCAGGAAGGCTCGCAGAGGCAAGCCGTTTTCTTGCCGGCTTGCGCACTTTCGCCGCAACAAGGCCGGTGCATGGGGAGTGTGGCGGCTACATGGTACTCGGGGAAAGCCTAACGGATAAAGAGGGCCGCGCGCATCGCATGGCAGGTCTGCTCGATGTATCGACCAGCTTCGCAAACCGGAAATTGCATCTTGGCTATCGGCGGGCGCGGCTCGCCGACCACCATCCTCTTGGCGAAAGGGGCGCATTTTTGCGCGGCCATGAATTTCATTACGCAAGCATCGATAAAGCGCCTTCGCGCGAAAAACCTTTTGCCTTTATCCGGGATGCGTACAACGGGCCGGAACAACCGGAAGGTGCAAGGCACGGCCTGGTCACGGGAAGTTTTTTTCACGTGATCGCCGCAGAAAAGGCGTGAATGGTTGAGGCACCGGCCGGGAGGATGCCCGTTCCCGCCAGCGCCGAAGCAGCTTGCGCGTTGACTCAAGCCTTCTTTTCCCACCGCCCCTCAGCGCCCTTCTGCCAGTAGCTTGCCGCATAACCAAGGCCCCGAACCTCTTTCCACTGCGCCCGCGCGAGGTCCTCCGCGTCGCGTCCGTCGAAAACGGCCACAACCCGGCTATAACGGGCGCCGGAGGCGGTTAGGGAGGGCACAATCTCCGCGCCTTCGACAAAAAGCCGGAGCACCGCCCCGTTGGGATTCTCGATCCCCGTTGTGAGATAGACCGGCTGCAGATCCGGATCGCCGTCTGCGGCGCGGCCATGGGCCAGAAAACTCTCGTCGGAATAAGTCCATAACCACGCATCGAGAGCGTCAAGCCGCTCCTTGCTTCTCGCCTGCAAGGCGACGCGCCAGCCCCTTTCGAGCGATTTCTCGATCAATTGAGGCAACACCCTTTCCAGCGGCTGACTCTGCAAATGATAGAACCAAACTTCTGTCACAGGAATTATGCCTCATTCGCAAGAGCCTTACGCGCGGCCGCGAGTTCCTTTTTCATTTCGTCACTGACCTGCGGATCGGCGAGATCGAACTTCTCCAATGTCATGGCGATCGCTGCCGCGACGACGAGCCGGGTGAACCATTTGTTGTCGGCAGGCACCACGAACCATGGCGCAGGCTTCGATGCCGTGGCTCGGATTGCTTCCTCGAACGCGTGCATATAGTCATCCCAAAACTCGCGCTCATGTAAATCGGCGAACGAGAATTTCCAGTGCTTTTCCGGCCTATCGAGGCGAGCCTCGAGGCGCTTCTTCTGCTCCTTGCGCGACACGTGCAAAAAGAATTTGAGAACTGTCGTCCCTTGCCGGGTAAGGTAGTCCTCGAATTGCGCGATGTCCCTCAACCGTTCGTCCCAGACGTGCTTGCCCACGAGCGCGGAGGGAAGCTTTTGCCGATTCAAGTTCCGGTCGTGCACCCGGACCACCAGTACCTCCTCGTAGTAGGACATTCCGAGCCGTCCCCGTTCGGGAAGGCATTTGGCATAACGCCACAGAAAATCGTGGCCGAGCTCCTCGGCCGAGGGTTGTTTGAATGAAAAGACTTGGCAGCCCTGCGGGTTGACGCCGGACATCACATGCTTAATCGTGCTGTCTTTTCCGGCCGCATCCATCGCCTGGAAAACCAGCAGGACCGACCTTCGGCCCTCGGCATAAAGCATCTCCTGCTCTTCAGCGAGCCACGCGGTGCCCCGCTGGAGGAGCTGGTCCGCCCCGCCCTTGTCGAGCTGCAATCCGCAAGTTGAGGCGGGGTCAAAATCCTTTAACCGGAAGCCCTCGCCTTTCGTGATCCTGAACGGATCGACATATTTCTCGAAGAGGCCGAGACTCTCTTTCCCTGCCAAGGCGCAGCCTCCCTTTTGCGCCAGTCCAGAATAACACTCGCGCGCCGCGCCGGCCAGACCAACAGCCGGGACATGCCGATGAGACATGCCGGTGACAGTGCTCAGCCTGCATAGCTGAATGAGATGGTTCGATTCCCTCCGTCAGCCCAAATAATTTCAGCGCATTGAAGACGGCGGGTTTTCGAGAAGCAGATGTCTGGATA
>JBPYDY010000202.1:0-7960 GCA_051986155.1 Methylocella sp. | reverse complement strand
AAAGCGCAAGAAAACTGAGCTCGAATCCGGTACGTTGCTGACCGTTGCGACAGGCCGGTTCGCACTCAATTCCCCACAGCTCCTGTTAATTGCGCCACCCTTATCGCGACGCCCCAAACCGTTGTGTTTCTGCTGCCGAGTGCGTAACTGCTGCGTTACGTGACCACCGCATCCATTCCGCCGAGCGCCAAAAATTTTTCGAGCCAATGGACGTCGTAGAGCCCATTTTGGATATCGGCATTCCGCACCAGAGTTTGAAACAGGGGAATGGTCGTGTCGACGCCGTCGACGATAAACTCGTCTAGCGCGCGGCGCAGTCGCATCAACGCTTCGTTGCGGTTTCGCCCGTGGACGATGAGCTTGCCGACGAGCGAATCATAATTAGGTGGAATCGTATAACCGGCGTAGACCGCGCTATCGACGCGCACGCCGAGGCCTCCTGGCGGGTGATAATAGGCGATCTTTCCGGGTGATGGCCGGAAGCTTGCGGCGTGCTCCGCATTGATCCGGCATTCAATCGCATGCCCCTGAAAGGCGATGTGGTCTTGAGTCAGCGACAAGGGAGATCCCGCGGCAATTCTGATCTGCTCATGAACGAGATCGATGCCTGTGACCATTTCAGTCACCGGATGCTCGACTTGGATTCGCGTGTTCATTTCAATGAAATAGAATTTTCCCCCTTCGTAAAGAAACTCGATGGTGCCCAATCCGCTATAGCCCAATTCGCGCATCGCCTTGGCGCAGGTTTCGCCGATTTCCATGCGCTGCGATGCGTTGAGCGCGGGCGATGGGCTCTCCTCCCACAGTTTCTGATTGCGGCGTTGCAGCGAGCAATCCCGTTCGCCTAGATGAATAGCCTTGCCGTGACCGTCGCCGAGAATCTGAACTTCGACGTGCCGCGGCTTTTCGAGGAATTTTTCGAGGTAAACAGCATCATCGGCAAAGGCCGCCTTGGCCTCGATTCGTGCCGTTTCAATTGCTACGGGGAGATCATTCGCGTTGCGGACGATTTTCATGCCTCGCCCACCGCCGCCTGCCGCCGCCTTCACGATAACAGGATAGCCGAGCGACTCAGCGGCAACTGCCGCTTTCTTGTCGCTGGTTATTGCGCCCGGAGAGCCTGGCACGCACGGAATCCCGAGCCGCTGAGCTGTCGCTTTGGCCTCGATCTTGTCGCCCATCAGCCGGATATGCTCCGGCTTGGGGCCGATGAAGATGATATGATGATCGCCGAGAATCTCGGCAAATCGCGCATTCTCCGCTAAAAACCCATAGCCAGGATGCAGGGCTTCGGCGCCGGTAATTTCGCAGGCCGCAAGAAGCGCCGGAATATTTAGGTAAGAATCGCGCGCGCGGGGGGGGCCTATGCAGACGGACTCATCGGCAAGCTTTACATGCATCGCGTCGGCATCGGCGGTCGAGTGAACGGCAACAGTCGCTATGCCAAGCTCCTTGGCTGCGCGCAGAATGCGCAGTGCGATTTCGCCGCGATTGGCGATGAGGATCTTGTCGAACATTGCAGTCTCTCGCCCCGGTTTTACTCGATGACAAGCAGCGGCTGGCCATATTCGACAGGTTGGCCGTCCTCGACCATAATGCTCGTCACCGTGCCTTCGCGTGGAGCGAGGATTTCGTTAAAAGTCTTCATCGCCTCGACCAGCAGCAGCTTCTCTCCGGACTTTACTTTGCTTCCAAGCTCGACAAACGGCGGAGCGGCCGGTGAAGGACGCAAATAGACGGTTCCGACCATTGGTGATTTTACCATACCGGGACCGTCGGCGACCGCTGTTTCCTTTTCTGCGGTTGCCGACGGAGCCGCTTGCGGCGGAGCGGTGTGAGGCTGCGGCGTTGGCGCGGCTGCCGGCGCGGACACCAGCCGCGAAACGCGGACTTTGAAATCGCCTCTTTCGATCTCGATTTCGGAAAGCCCGAGGCGGGTGACGAGCTGCGCCAGATCTGATATCAAGTCTATGTCGATCCAGCCTGCGCCCGTGCCGGCCTCCGGCTTTGAGTCCGGATATCTCATTTGATTGTGCTCACGTTTGCCATTTAGCTTTGAACGCGCTGTTGTTGATCGAAAGCTGGCTCACAAAATTCCTGTCTGGCGCGCGCTTGATGTTTCCGGTCCGTTTCAGGCGTCCTCGGTCAGAATTGCTTTGAGCGCGAGAACGTAGGAGAGCGCGCCAAAACCGAAAATCACGCCGCGCGCAACCGGAGAGATCAGCGACCGATGGCGAAACTTCTCCCTGGCGGAAATGTTCGAGAGGTGTACCTCGATGACTTCGGCTTTTGCTGCTTTGATCGCGTCATGGAGCGCAATCGATGTGTGCGTATAGGCTCCGGCATTCAAGATAACGGGCTCGCCGAGGCGGCCGGCTTCCTGCACCCATGACACAAGATCACCCTCATGGTTCGATTGGCGAAAATGCAAGGTGGTCCCGGAGCGTTTGCAGAGGGCAGAGAGACGCTCCTCAATGTCAGCAAGAGTGGCACTGCCATATGTTTCTGGTTCCCGCGCGCCGAGGAGGTTAAGATTCGGCCCATTCAGGACGTGAACGGCGTTCATGGCGGTTCCGGTCGCAAGCGGAGTCCGTTGCGTTGCACAGCCGGGTGTAAAACGCAAGCGCCGGCCGGGCGCGGCAGCTCCCCACTTCTGCCATTCAAAGAATTCATTCCGGGCGCGCTTGAACTGGCCCGGCCGTTGCCCGGGCTGATTGCCTTTTGTCAAAAAAAGCTGGCGGCAGGACGCTCCTTCGGCGGAACTGTAAGCGCCTTGACGCAAGACCTTCGGAAGCCTAGGTGAGGCGGTGAAAGCCTAGGGGATCCCCGGCAGGGGGCTGAGAGGCTGGCGGCGCCAAAAGGCGGCCCGGCGACCCTTCGAACCTGATCCAGCTCGTACTGGCGTAGGGATGGTCCGGCGATGCGCTCCGCTAAATTCACCGTCAATTGGGCCGCGACGCTTGTCCCGCCGCCGGACGCGAAGGAGTAATGCCATGCGCATTCACGTTCTCGGGGCAGGAATCACAGGCCTGACCGTAGCTTTTGAGTTCGCGGTTGCTGGTTGCGACGTCGAATTGACCGAAAAGCGCGAAGGCCCCGGACTTTCGTGCTCGTATTTCGCCGGAGGCATGCTCGCCCCTTGGTGCGAATCGGAAAGCACCGAACGGCTCATCCTCGATCTTGGATGCGAATCGCTAAAATTCTGGACCGAGACCTTTCCGGTTGCCGTGCGCCGGGGAACGCTCGTGGTTGCGCCTGCGCGCGATAAGCCCGAACTTGCCCTTTTTGGCCGCCGCGCGAGCGGAGGCGAGCGCATCGATGCGGCGCAAATTACGGCGCTTGAACCCGATCTCGCCGGCCGCTTCGAGGAAGCCTTGTTTTTTCCCGGCGAGGCGCATCTTGATCCGCGCGCGGCCATGTCGGCTCTCGCCGCGCAACTCAAGCGCAAGGCGCATGTCTCGCTCCGCTTTGGCGAAGACGGCCGGCAGTACGGGTGGGCGGATTGGACCATTGATTGCCGCGGGCTTGCAGCTCAAGACGCATTGCCGGACTTGCGCGGGGTCAGGGGAGAGATGCTGATCCTCGCGACAGGTGAGATCGCGCTCAAGCGGCCCGTGCGCCTCTTGCATCCGCGTTACCCTGTCTACATCGTTCCGCGCGGCCAGGGGCAGTTCATGGTCGGCTCGACAATGATCGAAAACGAAGACGCAGGACGGATTACCGCCCGCTCTTTGCTCGAGCTTTTGGGCGCTGCCTATAGCCTGCATCCCGCATTCGCAGAGGCGGAAGTCCTAGAAACCGGCGCTGGCGTGCGTCCGTCGTTTCCCGACAATTTGCCCAGAATCCGCCGCGCGGGGCGAACGCTTTACGTGAATGGCCTTTACCGGCACGGCTTTTTGCTGGCGCCTGCACTCGCGCGGCGGACCGTGGAAGCCGTGCTCCAAGGCGCCTATTTCCCGGAGGTCATGGATGCGCATCCATGTGAACGGCAAACTGCGTGACGTGGCGTCGGCAACGCTTGCCGACTTGCTCCGCGAACTCGATTACCGCGATCATGTTGCGACCGCTCTCAATCAGAACTTCGTCCGCAGGCAGGATCGCCTTTCGACCAATTTGAAGGAGGGCGATTCAGTCGAGATCCTCGTGCCGCGCCAAGGAGGTTGACGTGCAAGAAGGCAGCGACGCCAAATTGGGCCGCGACCCACTGCGCCTTTATGGCGTCGAGCTCACCTCGCGGCTACTCGCCGGGACGGCGCGATATCCCTCGCCCAAAATTTTGTCGCGCGCGATCGAGGCAGCGAAAGCAGAGGTCGTCACCGTGTCGATTAGGCGCGAAGCGGGCGGCAGCCGCGGCGGCGAAGGCTTTTGGTCTTTTATCCGTCAGCTTGGCGTCAGGGTTTTGCCGAACACCGCGGGCTGCCGGACCGTCAAAGAGGCCGTCACTACCGCAGAAATGGCACGCGAGGTTTTTGACACAGACTGGATCAAGCTCGAGGTCATCGGCGAGGAGGATACGTTGCATCCCGACGTCTTTGGACTCGTGGAGGCCGCTTCCATACTCTCGCGCGAGGGATTTAAGGTCTTTCCCTACACCACCGAGGATCTTGTTGCGGCGGAAAAGCTTTTGGACGCGGGCTGCGAGCTGCTTATGCCTTGGGGCTCGCCGATCGGTTCCGCCCGGGGCCTCAACAATCCCTTTGCGCTCCGGTCGCTGCGGGCGCATTTTCCAACCGTGCCGCTCATTGTCGATGCCGGTATAGGCGCGCCCTCCCATGCGGCGGCGGCCATGGAGCTCGGGTTTGACGCGGTCTTGTCCAATACCGGGATTGCCAAGGCGGGGGATCCGGTAAAAATGGCGCGCGCCTTTGCGCTCGCCGTCGAAGCCGGCCGGCTCGGCTACCTGGCCGATTTAATCGCGCCGCGCGACATGGCCGCGCCCTCGACGCCGGTGATCGGCCGGCCTTTCAGCGACCTCGCGCGTGCTTGATCCTTTTTACTTGATCGTCGACAGTTCTGAGTGGATCGTGCGGCTCTTGCCTTGTGGCGTCCGCCTGGTGCAATTGCGGATTAAGGGAAAGCCTGATTCAGAAATCCGCGCGGAGATCGTAGAGGCTAAGGCGCTTTGCGCGCGCGAAGGCGCGCAGCTCGTCGTCAATGATTATTGGCAGCAGGCGATCGCCTTGGGCTGCGATTTCGTTCACCTCGGCCAGGGCGATCTTGCTACCGCCGATCTTTCCGCAATCCGCCGCGCCGGTTTGCGAGTGGGTGTGTCGACCCATGACGCGGAAGAACTCGGCCGCGCATTGGCGATTGCCCCCGACTATATCGCTCTCGGCCCGATCTATCCGACGATTCTGAAGCCAATGACCTTTGCCCCGCAAGGCCTGCCGCGCATTGCCGAGTGGAAGAAAAAAATCCGCAGCATTCCTCTCGTTGCAATCGGCGGAATAACTTTGGAGCGCGCGCGTGCCGTCCTCGAAGCGGGCGCCGACAGCGCCGCCGCCGTCACCGACATTTCATTAAATGCCGATCCCGAACGGCGGGCGCGGGACTGGGTAAAGGCGACGCGAGGATTCAGCCCAGGCTAACCGCTTCGCAAAGATGCCGGTCCGATCGGCGGCTTAACATTGTCGTTGCGCGAACCGGCGCGCCGCAATTGGAACAACGCATATGCGTCACGTATCCGGCAAAAGGCGAACAAAAAAAGCGTCTAACTCCCCATGCAAGGCCCTAGGCGGCGCCCATTAGGGTCAAAATATGCGCCGCCGCCGAGCGGGACAAACCCTCAAGCTCATAGCCGCCTTCGAGCACCGATACGATGCGGCCTTTCGCATGCTTTTCTGCGATCTCCATCGCCTTTGCGGTCACCCAGACGAAGTCGCTTTCGGCAAGCCTAAGGCCACCCAATGGATCTTGCCGATGCCCATCAAAGCCGGCAGAGATGACGATCAGATCCGGACGGAAATTTTCGATGTGCGGCAGAATTTGTGATTCGACCGCCTCGCGAAATCGCGCGCCATCGTCACCCGCCGACAGCGGCACATTGACGATATTGCCATGCTCGCCGCATTCGTCGCGGCCGCCGGTACCCGGAAACAGTGGCATTTGGTGGCTCGAAGCATAAAGGACGGAAGGGTCTGACCAAAAAATTTCCTGGGTCCCATTTCCATGATGAACGTCGAAATCCAAAATCGCTACGCGTTCTGCGCCATAGGTGGCTTGCGCGTGCCGGGCCGCAATGGCCGCATTGTTAAAAAAGCAAAAACCCATCGGCGAAGCCATCCCGGCGTGATGGCCCGGCGGGCGCATCGCGACAAACGCGTTGCTGGCGCCACCCGCCATAACCGCATCGACTGCCGCCGCTGCCCCGCCCGCGCTATGCGCGATTGCCTCAAAGCTCTTCGTGCTCATGATCGTGTCTGGATCGAGATAGATTGTCCCGTGGGCCGGGCCTGCGGCTTCGATCGCGTCTATGTAGCGCGCAGGATGGACACGCAGGAGCGTTGCGCGATCAATGCTCGGAGCTAAGACACGCTGAAGTCCTGCAAAGCTCTCGGTTTCGAGCGCTTCCAGGATTGCCCCGACCCGATCAGGACGTTCCGGATGATGGGGTCCGGTATCATGGAGGCTGTAGGAAGGATGGCTAAACAGAAACGTGGTCACGGGAGTGGGCTTCGTGAGTCTCGCTGTGAGCGCGGCAGCGGCGTGGCCAATCGCAACGCCGGCTTGCGCACTGGAATTCCGATGGGTACTATTTACCAGTTCCCCGGCCAGCCGCCTGGCGCTTCTTCTCTTGCCGCAAAAAAAGGCGATGTTGGCGGACTGTGTTTTCCCAGAGGATTTATTGCCTCCCGGGCTCGATGTCCATGCGGCTTTGACGCGCACCGCAAGCTTCGCGCTTGGCGGACTGCCGCCAATTAGGCCCAGGCGAATTTCGCAAAAAGAGTCTTTGTCGACCCGGTCTGGGTCATGCCGATATACTGGATGACCTCCATATTGCCCGAAACCGACAGTTGACGTAGGCGCGCCATCGACGGTCCGCGTGATGGCGCGGGTGCTTTGGATCGAACATGCCGCGTAGCCTGTCCGAGGACATAGATACTGTGCTAGCCCTGCGTGCGGGAGGCCGCCTCCTCATCGGCCGGGAACGCATAGCGTTGCTTGAAGCCGTGATGGAGCACAAGAGCATAACCAAGGCGGCAGAGACTGCGGGGTTTAGCTACAAGACCGCTTGGGATGCGGTCAATGCGATTAACAATCTTTTGCCGCGCCCGGCTTTCATTACCCGCACCGGCGGCTCCCATGGCGGCGGCGCGGAAATCACCGACGAGGGGCGCCGCGTGATTCGGGCCTTCCGCCGCCTTGAGGAAAAGGTCAGCCGCATCTCGGCCGCGATTGCCGAGGAAGGGTTGGAGCATGAGGAAGACCTTTTGTTGTGGGGCATTGGCTTGAAGCTCAGCGTTCGCAACGCATTTTTCTGTCAAGTCACCAATATTACCCCGGCAAAGGTCAACGTCGAAGTAAAGCTCGAAGTGTCGCCCGGCTTCATCATCACCGCGGGTGTTACCAATGCAAGCGCGAAGGAGCTCGGGCTGGCTCTGGGACTACGCTGTGTTGCGATGGTAAATGCTTCATCTATTCTAATTGCACAAGGCGGCACATCGGTGCTTCTATCGGCGCGCAACAAAGTCCCGGGACTAGTAATTGGCCGTGTCGATGATGACACCGCAAGCGAGATTACGATCGAGATTGGAGGAGGAAAAACGATGACCGCGGTAGTCACCCGCCCTGGAGCCGACCAAGCGGGAGCGAAAATAGGCGGGCGAGTGGTCGCAATCTTTAAAACCTCCCATGTGATTCTCGCGGCCGATTGAGGCCCGGCAATTCCGGACCGGACAAGCAAGGGACGGGAAAAACGCCATCCGAGAACAGACTTGAGCGTTGTGGCGGTTAGCTGAGC